>CAXUBN010000139.1:0-6274 GCA_964249255.1 uncultured Acetobacteraceae bacterium
CTCCCCGACGGCGCCGCCATCCGCATCGTGCCGGACAAGCCCGCCCGCCTTCTGACCATCACCGACGACGGCGTCGGCATGAGCCGCGACGAGCTCGCCCGCAACCTGGGCACTATCGCCCGGTCCGGCACGCGCGCCTTCGGACAGGACATCACCACCAGCCTGGCCGACGCCAAGCCGGAGGACCGGCCGACGTTGATCGGCCAGTTCGGCGTCGGCTTCTACGCCGCCTTCATGGTCGCCGACCGTGTCGAGGTGGTCTCCCGGCGCATCGGCGAGACCGACGCCTGGCGCTGGTCGTCCGAGGGTCAGGGCAGCTACACGCTGGCTCCCGCCACTCGGGACGCGCCCGGCACCGACATCGTGCTGCACGTCAAGGCCGACGCCGACGAGTTCCTGGAGCCGTACCGGCTCGAGACGATCGTCCGGAAGTGGGCCGACCACATCACCTGGCCCATCACCATCGAGCGCGATGGCCAGCAGGTCGCCGCCAACGAGGGCAATGCCCTATGGCGCAAGTCCCGTGGCGACATCACCGAGGAGCAATACACCGAGTTCTACCAACACCTCGGCCACATGTTCGACAAGCCCTGGGCGACGCTGCATTGGCACGCAGAGGGCACCATCGAGTTCAACGCCCTGCTGTTCGTGCCGGGCTCCCGGCCGTTCGAGCCGGTCGAGTCGACCCGCGAGAGCCGCGTCCGCCTCCATGTCCGTCGCATGTTCATCACCGACGAGGCGACGATCCTGCCGCCCTGGCTGCGCTTCGTGCAGGGCGTGGTCGACACCGAGGACCTGCCGCTCAACGTGTCGCGAGAGATGCTGCAGGCCACCCCGGTGCTGGCCCGGATCCGCAAGGCCGTTACCAACCGCGTGATCAGCGAACTGCGCTCCAAGTCCAAGGAGGCCGAGGCCTACGCCAGCTTCTGGGACAACTTCGGTGCCGTGCTGAAGGAGGGCATCTGGGAGGATCACGAGCACCGCAACGAGGTGGCCGGCCTGTCCCGTTTCCGGTCGACGGCCAACGATGAGTGGGCATCGCTGCCCGACTATGTCGCCCGCATGAAGCCCGAGCAGGAGGCCATCTACTTCCTGGTCGGCGATGGCCTGGAGGCGCTACGGTCGAGCCCGCAGCTGGAGGGCTTCCAGGCGCGCGGCATCGAGGTGCTGCTGTTGTCCGACCAGGTCGATGCCTTCTGGCCCGAGCGCCTGGACCGGTACGAGGACAAGCCGCTTCGCAGCGTCACCCAGGGCTTGGCCGACCTGTCCAAGATTCCGCTCGACGGCGATGGTCAGACCGATGCCGCCGACGTCGCCGCATTGCTGCCGGCCCTGAAGGAGGCGCTCGGCGCAGACATCGCCGAGGCCCGTAGCACAGACCGCCTGGTCCGCAGCGCCGTCGTCCTGGCAGCCTCGCAGTCTGGACCGGACCTGCAGATGCAGCGCCTCATGCGGCGCAGCGGCCAGAAGATGCCGACCTCCGCCCCAATACTCGAGGTCAACCCGCATCATCCCCTGATCCGCGCGCTCGCGTCACGGCTCGGGCGCAGCGAGCCGATCGACGAGGCGGCACGCACGCTGCTCGACCTGGCCCGCATCCAGGACGGTGAGTCCCCCGCCGAGCCGGCTGCCTTCGCCGGCCGGGTCTCGGACGCGCTGGTGGCCGCGCTGTCGTTGCCGACGCAGCTCACCTGAAGGCAAGCCGGCATGAGGGTCGACCAACGGACGGATGTGCTCGCCATCATCGACGTCCAGCCGACCTTCATGCCGGGCGGCGAACTGCCGGTGGAGGATGGCGATGCCGTCGTCCCCATCATCAACCGACTCCTGCACGACCACTTCCGCCATGCCTGCGCCACCCAGGACTGGCATCCGCCAGGTCATTCCTCCTTCGCCAGCAATCATCCGGGCCGCCAGCCCTTCGACACGGTCACGATGCCGTATGGTCCCCAGTTGCTGTGGCCCGACCATGCGATCCAAGGCACTGCCAATGCCGCACTGCATCCAGGCCTCGACACCAGCCGCGTCGAACTGGTGCTCCGTAAGGGCTGCCGCGGCGAGCTCGATAGCTACTCCGCCTTTCGCGAGAACGATGGCCACACCAGCACCGGTTTAAAGGGCTGGCTCGTCGATCGCGGCGTGCGTCGGTTGTTCCTCGTCGGCCTGGCAGGCGACTACTGCGTCGCCTGGTCCGCCGCCGACGCCGTCGAAGCCGGTCTCGAGACCTTTGTCGTCGAGGACGCGACGCGCTCGATCGCCATGGCGTTGCCGGAGGGCCGCAGCGATGCGCTTGCCCGCGTCCGCCTGCACAACCTCGGCATCACCTTCCTGCGCTCCACCGACCTTGGTTGAGCCACCCCGGCCATCGGCTGCACGATCGAGCCTGATCGGTGACCATGGCGCCTGACCGGATGCACTGGGACCGCCTCCTCGACGACACCCGCTTGGGTGACGAGCGGCCGCGCGCTCCGGCCGCCGACCGGAGCCGCCGCACCGAAACCGGTCGTTCCGAGTTCCAGAAGGACCATGACCGGCTGATCTTCTCCGAGCCGTTCCGCAAGCTCGGTCGCAAGACCCAGGTCCATCCGCTTCCGCAGAACGACCGCGTCCACAACCGACTCACCCACAGCCTGGAGGTGTCATGCGTCGGCCGCTCGCTCGGCGAATTGGCGGGTAAGCGTCTGCATGCCGAGGCGCAGCTGCCCCCGGGCGTGGTTGCCGCCGACGTCGCCGCGATCGTGCAGGCGGCCTGCCTGGCGCACGACATCGGCAACCCGCCGTTCGGCCATGCCGGCGAGTATGCGGTCCGCGGCTGGTACGAGAAGCGCGGTCCGGCCTTCTTCGTCGGCATGCGCCAGCCCTGCATCCAGGACCTCGTCACCTTCGAAGGCAACGCGCAGGGCTTCCGCCTGCTCACCAGCCTAGTCGATAGCGTGGGCCTGCGCCTGACCTACGCGACGCTCGGCAGCTTCATCAAGTACCCCTGGGCCGCGACCCATGCCCCCCGCTACAAGCCCGGCAAGTTCAGCTACTTCGCGTCCGAGGCCGAGCCCTTCGACACCATCGCCCGGTCGATGGGCCTACTCCCCATCGAGCCCGGCGTGTTCTGCCGGCACCCACTGGTCTACTTCGTCGAGGCGGCCGACGACATCTGTTACGCCATCATCGACATCGAGGACGGCGTCGAGATGAACCTCCTGCACGCGACGGAGGTCGAGACGCTGCTGCTGTCCCTGCTCGATCCCGCCATCCACGGGCAGTACGCGCGCGACCGATCGATGCGCTCCGAGCGGCAGCGCCTGCGCTGGCTGCGCGGCAAGGCGGTGGACGTGCTGATCGAGGAGTGCGTTGCCAGCTTCTTCCGCAACGCCGAGGCCATCCTGTGTGGCCGCTTCCAGTCGACGCTGGTCGAGGCCGGCAGCCCACGGGTCGCCCGCGGTGTCGCCGCCGCCAAGGCGCTGGCCCGCGAGAAGATCTTCACCCACACCCGCAAGATGGAGATCGAGATCGGTGCCTACGCCGCCGTCGATACGCTGCTGGATGCTTGTTCCGATGCCGCTCGCGAACTGCTGGCCGCCGGTGCGGGCCCACCCCTGTCCTATCGCGCATCCCGTATCTTGGGACTGATGGGCGATACGGCTCCGACGCCCACCACCAGCCTCGAGGACAGCTATCGCCTGATCAACGACTACCTGTCGAGCCTGACCGACAACCGGGCGACCGAGCTGGCCCAGGTCATTCGCGGTCGGGGATGAACGTCGCCCAAGGCCTTGTCCGTCTCCTGGAAAGCCCCTAGAACCCGCCCGCGGATGGGCGCGTAGCTCAGCGGTAGAGCATCGCCTTCACACGGCGGGGGTCACAGGTTCAATCCCTGTCGCGCCCACCATCCGACCTCCCCTAGAAGCCGAACATGTGATCGAGCGAGAACGCTCCGCCATCGTCCATCAGCCCGTGGTAGCCGAACAGCCGACACGTGGTGTCACGGATCAGCACGTAGCCCTTGCTACCCGCCTGACCTAGCAATCTGTCGCCGAACTGCTCGTGCGGCCACACCATCATTGAGCCGGAGCAGGCCACCCCGATCATCCGCTCCGCGACCACATCGCCTTGTCCATCATGCAGCAGCAGCTGCGTGCGCGATCGGCCATGCCACGGGGACGAGGCCGGGTAGATCAGCACCGCGAAGCTGCGCCGCAACCGATCGCCCAGCCGCAGGAACAGCCGGGTCGTCAGGCCGGGTGGCGGCCCGGAATAGGATTGCGGCTCGTCACGATAGATCATCGCCGTGTTGAAGATGTGCGCCCCGAAGCTGGTCTCCGCCACGTGGGCGCTTTCCCGGTGCTCGTAACGCACCAGCGCATGCAGCCATCCGTCCGCCGTGCCGCCGTCGCGGAAGTCGTAGACCAGTTCGGCATGTCCCTCCGGTGCGCCCAGCTCCGCCAGATCCACCGCCAGGTCGTGGTCGCGTGGCAGCCGTCCCAGGAATCGCTCCGCCACCTTGGCGCCATCCGTGTCGAACACATCGAGCCGGATCGGCAGGTCAACCTGCCGTTCCGCCATCGGCGTGGGCTGCACGATGCTGCGGAACCGGTCCGGCGCCAGCACCGGGAACGGCAGCAGGTATCCCCGTCCCAGCGAGGATGGCAGCTCCGGGATCCCCGGATCCGGCCGAAGGTCCGCACGCTCGACGTTCATGTGCGCGATCCGCGTCCGTCCCCCGCGCGTGATCTCGTAGCGCGGCCGCACCACGTGCCGCCCCGACCGCAGCTCGATCTGCGCCGGCCACGCCACCCCCGGCAAATGCGCGGACACGTCCACCGCCACGCTGGCGTAGGGCGGCACCGCGAACGGCAGCGCCACCGGCGCCTCGCGCCCCATCCGGTCCAGGCTGACCGCGCCCGCCGGGATGCCAATCCCGTGGCTGTTCTGGATCCACAGCACGACCGTCTCGTCGCCGTCCGGCGCCGGCAGGTTGCCATACCGGTCGGACGGCCACGCGTTGGCGTCGTGCGTCACCGACAGGCTGCCGCCGCCGGCACCCTCGCCGTTGTCGTAGGTATCGAGGGCATACTTCACCACATCGTGCCCGGCGACGTTGATGGCGTGCACGAACAGCTGCCCGCTGAACTCGCCGAGCTCGAACCGCCGCCGCACCTCGCCGCTGTCGATGACGATGCCCCCGGCCTCCGCGGTGACATCCTCCTCCCACGTCATCAGCGGCGTCCCGGATGCGTCGAACAGCCGCAGCCATAGCCGCACCTGCCGCGCACCGTACGCCGCCCAGTAGTTCGCCGTGACCAACCGCGTGGACAGTCCGCCCGCGTCGCGGAAGAAGGCATGGTTGGTGGCGAAGTTCAGCCGGTCCAGGTAGCTTCTCGGGTTCGTCAGCATCCGCGGCGGGAGGCGCGCCTCGTCCAGCGTCACCACGCGCATGTCGCGCGGCAGCAGGTGGTCGATCCGGGCCAGGATGCGGTCGGCATCGAACGCAGCCACCAGCAAAGTCGCGGCATCACAGGCCGCCAGCTCGCCCACCCCCCGCGCCGGCACCCCCAGCACCGTGCATCCAACCAGCTCCACGTCCTGCACGAACAGGTCCGTCACCGCCGGCAGGTCGGCGCTGAGCGCGAACAGCATCGAGGCCGCCCCGTCCGGATCGAACACCGCAAGCGGACCCTGCCGCCGCAGCACGGCGCCGAGACGCGAAAGCGCCTCGGCGGCCAGCGGATGGGCCAGCGCCTTGTACAGTACGTTGCCGCCCCGGCGCGCGTCGTAGGTCTGGATGTCGAGCATGGTCGTGTTCCCCGCCAGCCGGGCTACAGGCGCAGCCTGTGGCGCATCTCGTCGGCGATCGCCGTGGTGTCATCGAATGGTGTCACGGACCATTCCTCGAGCCTGCCGTTGAAGGTCCGAATCCGGCCGGCGTCAACCAGACCCCGCAGGAATAGCCCGATCCGCCGCGACCGCCCCGGCAACGGCACCACCATCACCGGCACCGTTGTCGCCACCGCCTCGGACACCATGGACACGCTGTCGGCCGTCACCAGCAGCGCGTCGGCGCAGGCCAGCAGCCCGAGGTAGGGATTGTCGCCCGTCATGTCCCAGACGGAGGCGCCGAGCGGCCGCAGCCGGTGTTCCAGCACCTGGCGCACCGCCGCCCCGGTGCGCCGGGACGGCGTCAGCGCCACGCCGACCCGGTCACGCCGCATCATGGCGGCGATTCCGGCGCACAGCCCGTCCGCCTGGGCAACGCGGCCGCCGGGCAGCGCCAGCTCGA
>CAXUBN010000139.1:6284-6557 GCA_964249255.1 uncultured Acetobacteraceae bacterium
ACAGCCCGTCCGCCTCGGCCGGCCCGAGCCGGAACCGCCCGTTCGAGCCGCCCACCAGCACCGCCACCAGCGGCCGCGGCAGGTCGGCCAGCATCGGCTCCCAGCGCCGTCGCGCGGCATCGAGCAGGTCGGGCGTCACCCGGTGCAGCGCGGTGCGCGCGATCAGCACGTTCGGGCCGTCGATCTCGTCGTGCGCGTTCGCCACCACCAGGTCGAACCGGTCGAGCGGCAGCCGCGGGTTCTGGATCTGGACCACCCGCCGCCCGGTCCGGC
>CAXUBN010000140.1:0-6513 GCA_964249255.1 uncultured Acetobacteraceae bacterium
CCGTCGGGGTCAGCGGGACGGCATGACCGTTGCAGCCGAGCACGTAGCGCTCGGCCATCCAGCCATCCACCCGCACCTCCAGCCGCTCCACCGAGTTGTCGACGTGGCGCACGGTGCCGCCGACGCCCGGCATCTCGCCCAGTACCGGCCATGGCTCCAGCGCCTGGCGCAGCTCGATCGTGATGCCGGACAGCGTCACTGAGCCGGCCAGCGGGAACCGGAACTCCAGGTGCGGCGCGAAGAACCCGAACGGCAACCGTTGGCCATGGCCGGCGAGATCGTCGAGCGCGTCCCGCAGGTCCTCGGCCACGTGGTGCGGCAGCATGAACTTGTCGTGCAGCCGGGTGCCCCAGCGCACCAGCCGCCGCCCATACGGACGGTCCCAGAAGGCGGCGACCGCGGCCCGCAGCAGCAGCGCCTGCGCCACCGCCATGCGCGGGTGCGGCGGCATCTCCATCGCCCGCAGCTCGACCAGGCCGAGTCGGCCGGAGCTGCTTTCCGGCGCATACAGCTTGTCGATGCAGAACTCGGTGCGGTGGGTGTTGCCGGTCATGTCGGCCAGCAGGTTGCGCAGCAGCCGGTCCACCAGCCAGTGCGGCACCCGCGCACCCGGCACGATCTGGGCAAACGCGATCTCGAGCTCGGGAAGCGCGTCCATGCGCGCCTCGTCGATGCGCGGATGCTGGCTGGATGGGCCGATGAACAGGCCGGAGAACAGGTACGACAGGCTCGGATGGTTGTGCCAGAACCCCAGCAGCGACTTCAGCAGGTCGGGCCGGCGCAGGAACGGGCTGTCCGCCGGCGTGACGCCGCCCATCACCACGTGGTTGCCGCCGCCGGTGCCGACATGGCGGCCATCCAGCAGGAACTTCTCGGTGCCGAGCCCGGTCGCGCGGGCCGCCTCATACAGGAACTCGGTGCGCGCGACCTGCTCGGCCCAGCTCGCCGCGGGGTGGACGTTGACCTCGATCACGCCCGGGTCCGGCGTCACCGAGAAGCTGGCCAGCCTCGGATCGCGCGGCGGCGCGTAGCCCTCCAGGACCACGCGGCGCCCAAGCCGGGCCGCCACCGCCTCGACCGCGGACACGAGGTCCAGCCAGTCCTCGGCCTGGTAGAGCGGCGGCAGGAACACGTGGACCAGGCCGCCGCGCGCCTCCACCGTGAGCGCGGTGCGGACCAGCCGCGAGGCGTCGTCGTCGGCATCTTCCTCGGGACGGGACGGCTCGGCCGGGGGCTGCGGACGCATGGGGTCGAGCGTCGGCCCGACCGGGGTGGCGCCACGCAGCATCGGCGGCGGTGGCGCATGCGGCGGGGCGGGACGCTGCGCGAGCTCGGCCTCGCTCGCCGCCGCATCGTCCAGAGCGCAGTGCTGGGGCGGGGTATGCCGCCACGCTTCCGGCACCGGCAGGGCCGCAAGGGGCGCGAACGGGTCCGGCTCGTGATCCGCCTCGATGCGGTCGGGGTCGGCCCATTCGAGGCTCTGCAGCGGTAGCCGGTGGCCGATCGCGCTGTCGCCCGGCACCAGGAACAGCGGGTCGGACCGCAGCAGCCAACGACCGGACTGCCACGCCCGTTCCACACCGCGCTCGACCCGGCGCAGCGGCAGCACGCTGCCGACCTCAGCGGCGAGGCCCTGGCCATAAACCCGCGCCAGCCGCGCCCGCTCCAGCGGATCGGCCAGCCTCGCGTCCTCCACCGGCATGTTGGCCGGCAGCCGGTGCTCGCGCCACAGGTGGTAGTGGATGTCCTCGTGCGCCGGCAGCACCCGGTCCGGCTCGACCCGCAGCTCCACCGCCAGGGCGCGGGCGAAGCGATGGGCGTCCTCCGCGGTGGCGTTGTCGCGATCGTCGTCGGAGGCCAGCAGCGACGGGTCGGTCCAGACCGGCTCCTCGTCGACGCGCCAGATGGCGGTGATCGCCCAGCGCGGCAGTTGCTCGCCGGGATAGTGCTTGCCGACCCCGTGCTGCAGCACCGCGCCCGGCGCCCAGCCCGCGGCCAGGCGGCGGATCAGGCGGCCGGATAGAATGCGCTTGGTGGGGCCGAGCGCGCTCGTGTTCCATTCGTCGGCGTCGGCATCGTCGGCGGCGACGAAGGTCGGTTCGCCGCCCATGGTCAGCCGCACGTCGCCCTTCTCCAGCGCGCGGTCCACCGCCTGCCCCGCCGCCAGGATCGCCTGCCACACCGGCTCCGGATAAGGTGCCGTGGTGCGCAGGCTCTCGGCGATGCGGGTGACGCCCATGGCGACGTCGAAACGACCCGCGTTGCGCTCCACCAGCCCGCTGATCGGTGCCGCCGAGCCCGGCTCCGGGCTGGCGGCCAGCGGGATGTGGCCCTCGCCCGCGAGCAGGCCGGAGGTGACGTCGAAGCCGATCCAGCCCGCCCCCGGCAGGTAGACCTCCGCCCAGGCATGGAGGTCGGTGAAGTCGGCGGCAGCCCCCTGCGGGCCGTCACCCTGGGTATCGGGGTCGGGCTTCAGCTGGATCAGGTAGCCGGACACGAAGCGGGCGGCGAAGCCCAGGTGCCGCGCCGCGTTGACGAACAGCCAGGCGCTGTCGCGGCACGAGCCGCGGCCGGCGGCCAGCGTGTCCTCCGGCGACAGCACGCCGGGTTCCAGGCGCACGATGTAGTCGATGCGGTCGCGCAGGCGCGCGTTCAGCGCCACCAGCATCGGGACCGTCCGGGTCCGCTCGCGCGGCACGGCGTCCAGCAGTGCCGTCAGCAGCGGGCCGGGCGGGGCGGCCTCGCGGAACGGCGCCAGCTCGGTGCGCAGCACCGGGTCGTAGGCGAACGGCCAGTGCTCGGCGTCCGCCTCCAGGAAGAAGTCGAACGGGTTGACCGTCGCCATGTCGGCGACGAGGTCCACCGTCACCTCGAACCGCGACACCCGGTCGGGGAACACCACGCGGGCCAGGTAATTGCCCTGCGGATCCTGCTGCCAGTTGATGAAGTGCCCGGACGGCTCGACCGACAGCGCGTAGGACAGCAGCGGCGTGCGCGCGTGTGGGGCCGGTCGCAGCCGGATGATCTGCGGACCGAGCGAGATCGGCCGGTCGTAATGGTAGGAGGTCCGGTGCGTCAGGGCGACGTGGAGCGTCATGAGACGGGCGCCTCCGCAGGTGGTGCGCGCCAGGCTGTCACGTGGCCAGCCAACCGCCAAGGCGGCGGATCAGCGTCCCGGGGGCATCGCATCAGCCGTCATGGGACGACCGTTGGAATGCGGCCTCGAACCGTCCCACCATCCCATCCGTGCGAGCCTCGATCATCGTCTCGAGGTCGATCACGCCGTCCGTCATGAACGAGGCGTGACCAGCCCCTAGACCGAGGTTCAAACGGGATCGGCGGACCGATCCCTACGAGAAGTCGTTCTCGCTCTCGCCCGCCGGCTCCGGCCGCGGGCCGCTGTTGAGGCCCTTGGCGCCGACGTCGCGCTCGACCAGCTCGATCACCGCCATGTCGGCCGCGTCGCCGTGGCGCATACCGGCCTTGAGCACGCGGGTGTAGCCGCCGGCGCGCGCCTTGTAGCGCTCGGCGATGGCACCGAACAGCTTGGCGACGATGACGTCGTCGCGCAGCTGCGCGTAGGCCTGGCGGCGGGCGTGCAGGCCTCCGCGCTTGCCCAGCGTGATCAGCCGCTCGGCGACCGGACGCAGCTCCTTGGCCTTGGGCAGCGTGGTGGTGATCTGCTCGTGCTTGATCAGCGCCACCGCCATGTTGCGGAACATGGCGAGGCGATGGGAGGAGGTAACGCCGAGCTTCCGGCCGGCAACACCGTGACGCATGGATGGGAGTTCCTGTTGTGGTGCCGGCTCAGAACGGCTCGTCGAGCCGCTTGGCGAGGTCTTCGATGTTCTCGGGCGGCCAGGTCGGCACGTTCATGCCGAGCGCCAGGCCCATG
Source organism: uncultured Acetobacteraceae bacterium (assembly GCA_964249255.1). Classification (GTDB taxonomy): domain Bacteria; phylum Pseudomonadota; class Alphaproteobacteria; order Acetobacterales; family Acetobacteraceae; genus Lichenicola. The sequence continues at coordinate 3,896 of CAXUBN010000140.1, forward strand.
GAGGTCAGCACCTCCTTGATCTCGTTCAGCGACTTGCGGCCGAAGTTCGGCGTGCGCAGCATCTCCTGCTCGGACTTCTGCACGAGGTCACCGATGTAGACGATGTTGTCGTTCTTGAGGCAGTTGGCCGAGCGCACCGACAGCTCGAGCTCGTCCACCTTGCGCAGCAGGTTGCGGTTGAACGGCAGGTCGTCCTGCGGCTCCTCGGTCCGGACCGGGCGCGGCTCGTCGAAGTTGATGAACAGCTGCAGCTGGTCCTGCAGGATGCGCGCGGCCAGCGCCACCGCGTCCTCCGGCGTCACCGAGCCGTTGGTCTCCACGGTCAGCAGCAGCTTGTCGTAGTCGGTGACCTGGCCGACGCGGGTTGGCTCCACCTTGTAGGAGCAGCGCCGCACCGGCGAGTAGATCGCATCGATCGGGATCAGCCCGATCGGGGCGTCCTCGGGCCGGTTGGCGGCGGCCGGCACGTAGCCCTTGCCGAGCCCCACGGTGAACTCCATGCCGAGCTTCACGCCGTCGTCCAGCGTGCAGATCACCAGGTCCGGGTTCATCACCTCGATGTCGTGGCCGACCTGGATCTGGCCGGCCTTGACCTCGCCGGGACCGGTCGCGGTCAGCACCATGCGCTTCGGCCCGTCGCCGTGCATGCGCAGCGCCAGCTGCTTGATGTTGAGCACGATGTCGGTGACGTCCTCGCGCACGCCGGCGATCGAGGAGAACTCGTGCAGCACGCCGTCGATCTGGATCGCGGTGACGGCCGCACCCTGCAGCGAGGACAGCAGGATGCGCCGGATCGCGTTGCCCAGCGTCATGCCGAAGCCGCGCTCCAACGGCTCGGCGACCACGGTCGCCGTGCGCGCCGGCTCCTGGCCGGGCTCGATGTCCAGCTTCTCCGGCTTGATGAGGTTTTTCCAGTTGCTCTGGAGCGCCAAGAGAGTGGCCCTTCTGCACGAGGAGCCGGCGCTCCCAGGACCGGATGCGGTCAGGGAAGCGCCGGGGGGAACCGCCGGACCGGCCGGCGGGTGATCGGAGGCGCGGTGGCGCCGGGTTCTAGACCCGGCGGCGCTTGCGCGGGCGGCAGCCGTTGTGCGGGATCGGCGTCATGTCGCGGATCGCGGTGATGGAGAAGCCCACCGCCTGCAGCGCGCGCAGGGCGCTCTCGCGGCCGGAGCCCGGACCGGACACCTCGATCTCCAGCGTCTCCATGCCGTGCTCGCGCGCCTTCTTGCCGGCATCCTCGGCCGCGACCTGGGCGGCATAGGGGGTGGACTTGCGCGAGCCCTTGAAGCCCTGGCTGCCGGCGGACGACCAGGCGATGGCGTTGCCCTGCGCGTCGGCGATGGTGATCATCGTGTTGTTGAACGTGGAGAGCACATGGGCCACGCCCGAGATGATGTTCTTGCGTTCCTTCTTGCGGACGCGCGGTGCGGCGGCCTTCGCCATGGTATTCTCTGTCCTGTGTCTCGAACGGGGTGCGCCCGGTCACGGGCGCACGGGGGCAGGCGGAGGCGGTGGCCTCAGATCACTTGGTGACCTTCTTCTTGCCGGCGATCGCCACCGCCTTGCCCTTGCGGGTGCGGGCATTGGTGTGTGTGCGCTGGCCGCGCACCGGCAGGCCGCGACGGTGACGCAGGCCGCGATAGCAGCCCAGGTCCATCAGCCGCTTGATGTTCATTGCCAGCTCGCGGCGCAGGTCGCCCTCGACGCGATAGTCGCGGTCGATCAGCTCGCGGACCCGCAGCACCTCGTCGTCTGACATCTCGTTGACGCGGCGCTCGGCCGGGATGCTCAGCTGGGTGCAGATCTGCTGCGCCTTGGCCGGCCCGATGCCGAACACGTAGGTCAGACCGATGACCACGCGCTTGTTGGTGGGGATGTTCACGCCGGCAATACGCGCCACGCCTGTCTACTCCTGGTGCGCCCGACGGATCAGGGCCTGCTCGATGACCGGAAGGGCCGGATTTGCGGAGCCTGGCAACAAGCCCATGCGCGGCCCCGGCCGAGGGCGCGCACTATAGCGGCGGTCCTGACCAAGTCAACGCGACAGGTTCAACTTACCGCGAGCCTGGCTCCCGTCCCGACCGACACCAGGGCGTCGTCGATGGCGACGCTGACGGCGTCGATGGCGGCCATCCCGTCGATCCGGTGCACCAGGCCCTGCGCCTCGTAGTGCGGCAGGATCGGCGCGGTCTGTCGGCGGTAGGCATCGAGCCGGGCGGCCACGGTGTCGCGGTTATCGTCGGCTCGGTGCACGAACTCCTCGCCGCCGCACACATCGCACACGCCCTCGACTTGGGGCCGCTTGAAGCTCTCGTGGTAGCCGGTACCGCACTGCCGGCAGGTGTAGCGGCCGGCGATGCGCTCGGTGAGCTCCGCCTCGTCAACCTCCAGGGACAGCACTGCATCGATCCGGAGCGCCAGCTGCGCCAGCATGGCGTCGAGCGCCTCGGCCTGCACCGCCGTGCGCGGGAAGCCATCCAGAATGAAGCCGTGCGCGCAGTCCGGCTGGCGGACGCGAGCGCCCAGCATGGCGATCAGGATCTCGTCGGACACGAGTCCGCCCGCATCCATGATCGCCTTGGCCTGCAGGCCGATGGCCGAGCCCGCCTGCACCTCGG
>CAXUBN010000141.1:0-6503 GCA_964249255.1 uncultured Acetobacteraceae bacterium
TTCGGCTACACCATCGGCCATCCGGACGAGGACCTCAGCTTCGACGAGCGCGACAGCGCGTCGTTCATGCCCAAGAGCGTGGTGATCGACCCGCACTTCGAGTGGAACGGCCCCAAGCGGCGCAACCCGATCCCCTGGGATCGCACCGTGTTTTACGAGACCCACCTGCGCGGCTACACCCGCAAGCATCCCAAGGTGGCCGAGGCGCTGCGCGGCACCTACAAGGGCATGCAGGCGCCGGAGGTGCTGGACTACATCAAGTCGATCGGCGTCACCTCGATCGAGTTCCTGCCGCTGCACAGCTTCATCCTGGACAGCAACCTGCTGGAAAAGGACCTCACCAACTTCTGGGGCTACAACTCGATCGGCTTCTTCGCCCCCAACGTCCGCTACGCGGCCGAGCCCGAGCAGTCGCTGCGCGAGTTCAAGGAGATGGTCGGCAGCATCCACGAGGCCGGCCTCGAGGTCATCCTGGACGTGGTCTACAACCACACCGCCGAGGGCAACGAGCGCGGCCCGACGCTATCGTTCAAGGGCATCGACAACGCATCCTACTATCGGCTGCTGGACGGCCAGCCGCGCTACTACGTGAACGACACCGGCACCGGCAACACCGTCAACCTGAGCCATCCGCGGGTGATCCAGATGGTCACCGACAGCCTGCGCTACTGGGCCGAGGAGACGCACGTCGACGGCTTCCGCTTCGACCTCGGCACCATCCTGGCGCGCGAGCCGAACGGCTTCGACAACCAGTCCGGCTTCCTCAAGGCCTGCTCGCAGGACCCGGTGCTGGAAACCGTGAAGCTGATCGCCGAACCGTGGGACTGCGGCCCCGGCGGCTACCAGGTCGGCGAGTTCCCGCCCGGCTGGGCCGAGTGGAACGACAAGTTTCGTGACGAGACGCGCGAGTTCTGGAAGGGCGGGCTCAACGCCGGCAAGATCGCGCCGCGCCTGCTGGGCAGCCCGGGCGAGTTCGACCGCCAGGGCCGCAAGCCCTGGGCCTGCGTCAACTTCGTCACCGCGCACGACGGATTCACACTGAACGACTGCGTCACCTACGAGGAAAAGCACAACGACGCCAACGGCGAGAACAACAACGACGGTTCGTCCGACAACCGCTCGGCCAACTACGGCGTCGAGGGCCCGACCGACGATCCGGACATCCAGGCGGTCCGCGCCCGCCAGATCCGCAACATGCTGGCGACCCTGCTGCTGAGCCAGGGCACGCCGATGCTGCTGGCCGGCGACGAGTTCGGCCGCACCCAGGGTGGCAACAACAATGCCTACTGCCAGGACAGCGACATCTCCTGGGTCAACTGGAACATCGAGGAGAAGGGCCAGGCGCTGATCCGCTTCGTGACGCGCCTGACCGCGTTGCGCCGCCGCTTCCCGATCCTGCGCCGCGGCCGCTTCCTCACCGAGGCCTACAACGAGGAGCTCGACATCAAGGAGCTGACCTGGCTCAACGCCGGCGGCGGCGAGATGGCGCAGGAGGACTGGCCGGCCGCGCAGTGCTTCGGGCTGATGCTGGACGGCCGCGCGCAGCCGACCGGTATCCGGCGCCGCGGCGCCGACGCCACCCTGCTGATGGTGTTCAACGCCTGGCACGACCTGGTCGGCTTCAAGCTGCCGTCCGTGTCCGACCAGCACTGGAAGCTCCTCATCGACACCAACATCTCGGAGGAGGAGGAGGAGCGCGAGGACCAGCATTTCGCCTCCGAGCAGATCTACGGCGTCACCGGCCGCTCCTTCCTGATGTTCGAGCTCGTCCCGGGCGTCACCGCATGACCGGGTCCGGGCTGCCGGCGCCCCAGCAAGGTGCGCAGGGCGCGGCGCTGGAGCCGGGCGGCATCCGCTTCCGGCTCTGGGCGCCCGGCTGCGACACGGTGTCGGTCAGGCTGGAGGCCGACGAACGGCTCCTGCCGATGCAGCGTCGGCCGGACGGCCACCACGACCTGTTCGTGGAGGGCCTCGGCGCCGGCACCCTGTATCGCTACCAGCTTCCCGACGGGATGCGTGTGCCCGATCCCGCATCGCGCTTCCAGCCCGAGGACGTGCACGGCCCCAGCGAGGTGACCGATCCCGCCGCCTACCGCTGGACCGCCGATTGGCAGGGCCGCGACTGGGACGATGTGGTGCTCTACGAGCTGCACGTCGGCACGTTCACGCCGGAGGGCACCTTCCGCGCTGCCATCGGCAAACTCGACCACCTAGCCGGGCTCGGCGTCACCGCCATCGAGATCATGCCGATCGCCGACTTTCCCGGCCGCCGCAACTGGGGCTACGACGGCGTGCTGCCCTACGCGCCGGACTCCAGCTACGGCCGTCCCGACGACCTGAAGGCGCTGGTGGATGCGGCGCACGCGCACGGCATCGCCGTCCTGCTCGACGTGGTCTACAACCATTTCGGACCGGACGGGAACTACCTGCCCGTGTATGCCCCGGCGTTCTTCACCGATCGGCATGAGACTCCCTGGGGGGCCGCCATCAACTACGACGGCCCGCACGCCGCCCCGGCGCGCGAGTTCGTCATCGGCAACGCGCTGTACTGGATCTCCGAGTTCAACCTGGACGGCCTGCGCTTCGACGCGGTGCACGCCATCATCGACGACGGCGACCGCCACCTGCTCGACGAGCTGGCCGAGCGCGTCCGCGCCTCCGTGTCCCGGCCGCTGCACCTGCTGCTGGAGAACGAGGACAACGATCCCGCTCGCCTCGCGCGCCGCGGCCGCGCGCCGGTGCACTACACCGCACAGTGGAACGACGACATGCACCACGTGCTGCACGTCGCCGCCACGGGCGAGCGCACCGGCTACTACGCCGACTACCAGGGCGACACCGCGCTGCTCGGCAAGGCGCTGGCGGAGGGTTTCGGCTACCAGGGCCAGATGATGCCCTATCGCGGTAGCGCACGCGGCGAGCCGTCCGCCCACCTGCCGCCGGGCGCCTTCGTCGCCTTTATCCAGAACCACGACCAGGTCGGCAACCGCGCCTTCGGGGAACGCCTGGGCACGATCGCCTCCCCGGAGGCGATGCGGGCGCTGGCCGCCACCTTTCTGCTGCTGCCGCAGGCGCCGATGATCTTCATGGGGGAGGAATGGGGGGCGCGGCAGCCGTTCCCGTTCTTCTGCGACTTCGAGGGCGACCTGGCGGACGCCGTGCGCAAGGGTCGCCGCGAGGAGTTCGCCCGCTTTCCCGAGTTCCAGGACCCAGCGCAGCGCGACCGCATCCCCGACCCGCTGGCGGAGTCCACCTTCCGCTCCGCCAAGCTGGACTGGTCGGCGATCGACGAGGCGCATCTCGGGCACTACCGCGCCCTGATCGCCGCCCGTCGCCAGCACGTCGTGCCGCTGCTGCCCGAGATCGCCGGGGCCGGGCAGGCGACGGTGGTCGCGGACGGCGCCGTCTCGGTCAGCTGGCACGCCGGCGCCAACCGGCTGCTGCTCGACGCCAACCTGTCCGACCGGCCCGCCGCCTTCCCGCCCGCGCGCGGGCGCACGATCTGGAGCGAGGGGCCAGGAGGGGGTGACTCCGACGCCAACCTCGGCCCCTGGTCGGTCCGCTGGACGCTGGAGACCGCATGACCATCCCGCGCGCCACCTACCGCCTGCAGTTCCATGCCGGCTTTGGCTTCAACGATGCCACCGCGATCGCGCCCTACCTGGCACGGCTCGGCGTCAGCCACGTCTACGCCTCGCCCTACCTGAAGGCGCGTCCGGGCAGCACGCACGGCTACGACATCACCGACCACCAGGCGCTCAACCCCGAGCTCGGCACCGAGGCCGACTTCACGGCCATGGTGCAGGCGTTCAAGCGGGAGGGGCTGGGCCAGATCCTCGACTTCGTCCCCAACCACATGGGCGTGGGCGGGGCCGACAACCCGCTCTGGCTCGACGTGCTGGAATGGGGCCCCGATTCCGACCATGCCGGCTGGTTCGACATCGATTGGGACCCGGATCGTCGCTACCTCCTGGGCAAGCTGCTGGTGCCGTTCCTGGGTGACCAGTACGGCGTCGAGCTGCAGGCTGGAAACCTCGCCCTGAAATATGACGAGGCCGAGGGCTCGCTCGCGGTCTGGGCCTACGACTCCCACAAGCTGCCGATCTGCCCGCTGTTCTATGATCGCGTGCTGGGCCACGACGATTCCGGCCTCGACCGCCTCAGCGACCTGTTCAACGACCTGCCGATGTGGCGCCCGCAGGTAGCCGAACGCGCCACCGCGCTGAAGGGCGAGCTGGCCGCGCTGGTGAGCGGCGATCCCGATGCGCGCGCCGCCCTCGACGCCCGCGTCGCCGCATTGAACGCCGATTGGCGCGCCCTCGACGCGCTGATCGCCGAGCAGCATTGGCGCGTGGCGTACTACGGCGTCGCCGGCGACGACATCAACTACCGCCGGTTCTTCAACATCAACGACCTGGCCGGCCTGCGCATGGAGCTGCCGGCAGTGTTCCGCCACGCCCACGCCCGCATCGTGCCGATGATCGAGGACGGCACGCTGGACGGCATCCGCCTCGACCACGTTGACGGCCTGCTCGACCCCAAGCGCTACTTCGCCGACCTGCGCGCCGCCTCCACGCGGCCGTTCTACCTCGTGGTTGAGAAGATCCTGGCCGCCCACGAGCAGCTGCGCGAGGACTGGGCGGTGGATGGCACCACCGGCTACGACTTCACCAACCTCGTGCTGGGGGCCCTGATCAACCCCGCCGCCGAGGAGGCCTTCTCCGAGACCTACCGCAGCTTCACCGGCCTCACGACGCCGTTCGCCGACATCGTGCGCGACTGCAAGGTCCGCATCATGGAGAACGAGATGGCGAGCGAGCTGAACGTGCTCGGCCGCGATGCCGGCCGCGTCGCCCGCCAGAACCCGATGACCGCGGACTTCACCCGCAACATCCTGCAGCGCGCCATCAAGCAGATCGTCGCCTGCTTCCCGGTCTACCGCACCTACATCGACATGGACGGCGCGCAGGAGGAGGCCGACCGCCGCGACCTCGACTGGGCGATGGCGCAGGCCCGCCGCGGCGATCCCAACATCGATCCCTCGGTGTTCGACTTCCTGCACCGCGTGCTGTCCGGCGCGGCCGTGGCCGCGCCGAAGAGCGGCTTCAGCCGCATCGCCGTGCTGCGCTTCGCCATGAAGCTGCAGCAGTACTCCGGCCCCGTCATGGCCAAGGGCCTCGAGGACACCACTTTCTACCGCTACAACCGCCACGTGGCGCTGAACGAGGTCGGCGGCGAGCCCGACCGCTTTGGCATCGCCGCTGGCGCCTTCCACAAGGCCAACGCGTATCGCGCGAAGCACTGGCCGCACGCCATGCTCGGCACCTCGACGCACGACACCAAGCGCGGCGAGGATACCCGTGCCCGCCTGGCGGTGCTGTCCGACCTGCCCGAGGAATGGGCACGTCTGGTGACCGTGTGGAGCCGCCTGCTGCGTGCCCGCCGCGGCGACGTCGAGGGCACGGCACCCCCGGACCGCAACGACGAGTACCTGCTCTACCAGCTCCTGGTCGGCTCCTGGCCAGTCGAGCTGCTGGAGCGTGCCGACGACGCCGACGCGCTGGAGGTCTATGGTAAGCGACTCGCCGGCGCGCTGGAGAAGTCGATGCGCGAGGCCAAGCTGCACTCGACCTGGACCAGCCCCGATAGCGCCTACGAGGAGGCGATGCAGGCCCTCGCCCGCGACGCGCTGGACGGCAGCCGCGGCGTCTTCCTGAACAGCTTCCTGCCGTTCGTCCAGAAGGTCGCCCGTCTTGGCGTGCAGAACAGCCTGATCCAGACTGCCATGAAGCTGACCCTGCCCGGCATGCCCGACATCTACCAGGGCTCCGAGCTTTGGGACCTGAGCCTGGTCGATCCGGACAACCGTCGTCCGGTGGACTATCCCGCCCGCGAGGCCGCGCTGGCCGGCCTGCTTCCCGAGCTGGCCGACATCGATGGCCGCGGGTCCCGCCTCGCCGCCCTGCTGGAGACCTGGCAGGACGGCAGCATCAAGCTCGCCGTCACCCACCTCCTGCTCGACCTGCGACGCCGGCACCCCGACCTGTTCGGCGAGGGCGGCTACGAGCCAGTCACCGTTGAGGGCACCAAGTCCGACCGCGCCCTCGGCTACGTCCGCAGTCACGGCGACGCGCGCCTGCTGGTCCTGGTCGCCCGCTATCCCGGCCTGCGCGAGATGGACCCGTCCTGGGACGACACGACCGCCACGCTCCCCCCCGGCCGCTGGACCGACTGGCTCACCGGCCGCAGTCACGAGGGGGGCACCATCGCGCTCGACGCAGCCTTCGCCACCCTGCCGGTGGCCGTGCTGCAGGCGAGCTGAGGCAAGGCCAGGGGCGCCGCCCCTGGACCCCGCTGGGGCCAGCGGCCCCAGACCCGCGATGGCCGTGTTTATATCAAATCGACACCGCTGTCTGTCCGATGTCGGGCTCTCGAACTGGTGGTATCCTCGATCTCGACCTCTTCCTTGCGCAGGGTGTCGCGGACGGTCTCGACGCGTTCGG
>CAXUBN010000142.1:0-6423 GCA_964249255.1 uncultured Acetobacteraceae bacterium
GTTCCAGGCCGCCACCGCCCGTGACGCGACGGGCACCCTGGTCGGCGCCGGCGGCCGCGTCCTGACCGTGGTTGGCCACGCCCCCACCCTGATGGCCGCCCGCGAGGCCGCCTACGCCGCCGTCACCGCGATCGACTGGCCCGACGCCGTCTGGCGCCGCGACATCGGCGTCCGCGCCCTGGCGCGCGACCTCGCCGCGCGCTCCGATCAAACTTGAAGCGTCCGCTCATCTGAGCATGTGCCGTGCTCAAGGACGTGACGGACGCCACACGCTCGGACCATCTGTCCGGACGGACCGATCACCCATTGGAGCAAGGGCAAGAACAACGTGTCCCGCTCCCCACGCATGAGGCGCAAGCCGGCATCGACGACCACTGCGGCAGCAACGCCTAACCCAAATTCCGATGCCATGCCGGTCGCCGAAGCGGCCACCGAGGGCAGCCGCCTGTTCAGCTGGTTCGAGGCAACGGGGGAGGGCTTCGTCACGATCTACAAGGCATCGGCCCTGGCTCGGATCGAATGGGTCAGGAACGGCGTCGGCGCACGTAACGCCAAGCTCATCCTGAACCAGTTGGGCGTCCCCCAGGGCGAGGCGCTGACCGCGCTTCATATCCTGGTGGCGACGGTGAACCGGAAGGCCAAGACCAACGCCCATCTCTCCCCCGCCGAAGGCGAGCGGGTGCTGGGGCTTGGCCGCCTGCTCGGGCAGCGACAGGTGATGGTCCAGAACTCAGGCAACCCGGACGGCTTCGACGTCTCGGCATGGATCAGCACGCCGGTCCCGGCGCTCGGTGGCGCCCGTCCGCTGGACCTCATGGACACGATGACCGGCCAGGCCCTGGTCTCGCAGACGATCGCGCAGATGCAGGGCGGCGCCTACGCTTGAGCCGGATCGTCTACCAGATCGGCTCCTGAACGACAGGCTCGGCGCCGACCGCGTGCTCATCTTCGACCACGCCGTCCGGCATCGCCTGCCGGGTGAGGAGGATCGGCCCGGCCAGCGCCAGCCGGTCGCACGCGTCCATGTCGACCAGATCCCGGCCGCGGGGATCGCGCGGGTCCGCCGACACATGCGCGATGAGGCCGATGCCCTGTTGAAGGGTCGCGCGCAGATCATCAACGTGGGGCGACCGATCCAGCGGCCTGTGCTGGACCACCCGCTGGCGCTCTGGGACTGGCACAGCGTCGACAAGGCCGACCTGGTCGCCACCGACCTCGTTCATCCGGATTACCGCGGCGAGATCTACTTGACCGTGCCCAAACCCTGCCATCGCTGGCACGATCTGTCGGCGATGCAGCCCGACGAGGTGCTGCTGATCAAGTGCTTCGACAACGCCACCGACGGGCGTGCGCGGCTGACGCCTCACACTGCCTTCGCCGATCCGACCACGCCGGCCGACGCACTGCCGCGCCGAAGCCGGTCGGCCCCCGCGCGGGGGCCGACCGGCCGTCAGGCGGCCTGCCTCGCCGCGGTGAGCCGCTTCAGGAGCAGAACGGCGGCCGGCGTCGAGGACGCGGGGTTCTGGCCGGTGATCAGCAGCCCGTCCTCGACGACGCGCGGTCCCATGTCGTCGCCCTTGGTATAAGTGCCGCCCTGGGACAGGAGCTCGTTCTCGACCAGGAAGGGCACCACGTCGGTCAGCTTGACCGCTTCCTCCTCGGTGTTGGCGAACCCGGTGACCTTCCTGCCCTCGACCAGTGGCCGTCCGTCCGGCATCCTGACGTGACGCAGGACGTCCGGTGCATGGCAGACGAGGGCGATCGGCTTGCCGGCCGCCAGGAACGATCGGATCAGCTCGATCGAGTGCGCGTCCTCGGCGAGGTCCCAGAGCGGGCCATGGCCGCCGGGATAGAACACGGTGTCGAAGCCTGATTGCAACACGCCGCCGAGCGGCACGGTGGCGGCGAGCCGCGCCTGCGGCGCGGCATCCGCATCGAAGCGGCGCGTGAACTCCGTCTGGTAGCTCTTGCCAGTGCTCATCGGATCGATCGGGGGCTGACCGCCCTTGGGCGACGCTAGCACGACCTCCGCGCCGGCATCGAGGAACGTGTAGTACGGCCCGGCAAACTCCTCGAGCCAGAAGCCCGTCTTGCGCCCGGTGTCACCAAGCTCGTCGTGCGAGGTCAGGACCATCAGTATCTTCATCGTGTGCATCCTGCGAATGACCGGTTGCAAGGTTGTCCCTAGCGGTTTGTTTCTCGGTCGGCGGAGGTCGGCGTCAGGGCGCGCTTGGTCTCGGCGCGAGGGGCCGGAGGTCGGATGAGGCGGGTTTGCGGACGCACCGCTGTTCCACGACATCACCTTGTAGACGCCGAACCGAGACACGCTGGTAACAAGTGAGAGATTTGCCGCGACCCGGCATTGATCGGCATCGACATCCGGCCGCCAGGACCGTCGGCGACGCGTGATGATGACGCCATCCGCGTGATTGAGGATGAAATATCCTTCGTGTCCTTGGCGAATGGCGTATCGGATCGTCATGCCGTTAGTAAAAGTCTCAGAAGTCACCGGAGAGGAACTGTAGCTCTTCATACCTCGCCGTGTTGTGACATTTTTCCGCTGGCATGAACCTCGTGATGTTCCCGATGATGCCCGCGATGAAACGATGATGCGCCGGTCTCCCGTCATGGATAGGCGGGCGAACGTCCCAGGCGTGCAGGACATCGTTCAGCCGCTTCGGAGAATCCCATGTCGACCATGCGTGCGGTGCAGGCTGACGCGATACGCAGGCCGATGGAGCTGCGCGAGATCGCCATCCCCGATATCGGGGACGACGACGTCCTGGTTCGGGTCGTCGCGTCCGGCATCTGCCGCACCGACTGGCATGTCTGGAACGGCGACTGGACCTGGGCCGGCCTGGAGCTGCCGCTGCCGATCACGCTCGGCCACGAGATCGGCGGGGTGATCGAGCGCGTCGGGTCCGACGTGTCCAAGCTGAAGCCCGGCATGAAGGTGTGCGTGCCCTTCAACTTCGCCGACGGCACCTGCGAGTACTGCCGCAAGGGCCTCCAGAACCTCTGCGAGAACGCGGCGTGGAACTTCACCAGCCCCGGATCGGGCGGCTTTGCCCAATATGCCCGAGTGCCAAACGCGAGCCTGAACTGCATCGCGCTGCCCCCGAACATGACGGAGCGGGACGGGGCCGCATTGGGATGCCGCTACATGACCGCCTACCGGGCGGTCCGGTCCCGGGCCAAGGTCCGCGCGGGCGAGACGGTGGTCGTCATCGGAATCGGCGGCGTCGGGCGGTCGGCGGTCCAGATCGCGGCCGCGATGGGCGGCCTGGTGATCGCCATCGACACCAAGCCCAGCGCCCTGACGGCCGCGACGACGCTTGGCGCGCTGGAGGTGATCAACTCCAACGGGGTCAGCCCCGAGGATGTCGGCGCGCAGGTCAGGAAGCTGACCGGGGGCAAGGGGGCCGACGTGGTGATCGACGGCATGGGCGGCACCAACACCACCCTCACGGCGCTGCAATCGCTCGCAAAGGGCGGGCGCCTCTGCGAGGCGGGCCTGACCACCCAGGACGACAAGGGACAGGTGTCGATCCCGATCGATCAGCTCGTGCTGAACGAGTGGTCCCTGGTAGGCAGCCTCGGCAATCCGCACAGCGAGTATCCCGAGCTCCTCCACCTCGTCGACAGCGGCACGCTCGCACCCAGCAGGATCATCGGCGAGGAGGTGGCGCTCCAGGACGTGCAGAGCGTCTTCGACCGGTTGCCCGCGTTCGGCACTGAGGGCTTCACCGTCATCACCAATTTCGATTGATCCCTTCTGCAGGAGACAGGCAATGCCGCTCATCCACATCCACTATCCCGAGGGCACCTTCACGCCCGACGCGCTCGACACCCTGGCCGCCCAGGTCAGCAAGGATGGCGGCGACCTCGAGAAGCTGGCCGACGATCCGTTCGTCCGCAGCACCACCTGGGTCTACGCGCATGAATATCCTGCCGCCCGGGTCTATCACGGTGGCAAGTCGGGCGGCACCAGGGTCATCACCGTCGAGCTCAGCGCGCTTCAGGGCGGCTTCGACGTCACCGCCAAGGAGGAGCTGATCAGGCGAGTGACCGCGACCGTCGCCGAGGCGGCCGGCCTGAAGGGTGACATCCTCCCGGTCTACGTCCTCCTCCACGACGTGCCCCCGCAGAGCTGGGGCTTCAGCGGCAAGCCGCTGACGTTCGACGACCTGCGCAAGCCACCCCCCGGTGCCCAGCCGCTCTGAGGGTCCTTCGACGAAGGAGCGCTAGACGCGTAGCCGCCACCGGGCGTTCGCACCCGCAGCGGCCACCTGCGCACTGGCCGCTATAGCAATAGATGCCCCCGTAGTGTCGCGGCGACGCTGCATCCAACATTCAGGCCCATGGCATGGCAGCCGACCACATCGACCCGGGACTGGAACAGGATGACAGGTGTCGCTCAAGCACCTCGTGGTTCTGGTCGTTGCGATTGCGTCCTTTTGTCGGGAACCCCTCATGGCTGAGCAACCAGGTCACATCACCGGCGTGGGCGGTATCTTCGTCAAGAGCAAGGATCCCAAAGCTCTTGCCCAGTGGTATCGCGATGTCCTCGGCCTTGAGGTCAAGCCCTGGGGTGGAGCGGCGTTACCCTTCGATGCGCCAGGTCATCCACCCAAGGTCGCCTGGACGGCCTTTCCCGACTCCAGCGACCACATGAACCCCTCGACGCGGGAGTTCATGATAAACTTCGCGGTGGACGACATGGACGCGATCATCGCGCGCCTCGGCGCCAGGGGCGTCCCCATCCTGAAGCGGGACGACGATGATGCGTTCGGCCGGTTCGCCTGGATCCAGGACCCGGATGGCACGAAGATCGAGCTTTGGCAGCCGAAGAAGGGCTAGGCCAGGGTTTCCGGGCTGCCAGCGCGACGTCGGCGCCAGGGGGCCAGGGGTTCGTACCTGGGAATATCGGTCGCACCGCGCCTCGTTATGCGCAGGAGGTTCCTGTCGACCAGATGAAGCACCGCATTCTGCACGCTGCGCTTGGAGAGGCCGGTCCGTTCCGCTAGCTGGGCATGGCTGAGGTGCGGCGCACCCTCGTCGGACGCCCCCGCCAAGACCAGATAGACCAGGAACGCCGACGCGCGGTGGTCATGACCGACCAGATCTCTCATGAGCGCGTCCAGCACGTAGGCGTCCAACGTGTATTGCTTGTTGCTCATTGCTATAGCAGTAAACACACACGGGTGGCTCCGTAAACGGTGGCCCGAAGCAGGCGCGAGAGGCGTGATGCTCAGAAGAGTCAACTATGTGGGCATCCCCACGCGCGACCAGGATCGGGCGCTGACATTCTGGACCGAGACGATGGGCTGCATCATCGCCACGGATCGTCTGATCGGGGAGAAACGCTGGATTGAACTCACCATTCCAGGTGCCCAAACCGGTTTGCTGCTGTTGACGCCGAAGGGGCATGAGGACCGGGTCGGGACGTTCTTCAACGGCTCTTTCGGATGTGACGATGTGCAGTACACCTATGAGAAGCTCCTTGCGCGCGGCGTGGAGTTTCTGGGCCCTCCGGAGAATAAACCGCTCCCGCATGTCTATTTCAAGGACCCGGACGGCAACAGCTTCTTTCTGTCGAGCCGTTAGCACCATGGCTGATGATGATCTTGCGCGCCCGGACTGATCGGCCGCGCCTGCCGACGTCCTGCGCTCTGACCCGGTAGAAAGAACATCAGGGCCGGCGATTTGGCCCGTTGTCGGATAAGAGGCTCCCGATCGGCTCGGCATCCCCCGACGTCGATCGTGGCGATCTTGGCCGCACTCGTGACCATCAGCACCCAGAGCAGGCCTGGCGCTCCGGCGACGGCGACCACCAGCGCCAGAAGTCGCTGCCTGACCGGCGGGTTGGTGTAGGGAAACGGGACCCTCACCACGTCCCAGACCTCAAAGCCCGGTATCGGCCTCGGTATCGGCTGGCTCGTCCCGATCGGTGAAGCTTCCGAACGGATCGTCGGCCGCCCGGCCAGGTTGGGCGCGCGTCAGCACGACCTGGCCCGGCTCGATGACGGAGGCGATCTCGTCGCCCGGCCCCAGCTGCAGCGCCACCCGCGCCGGCCGCGGGATCGTCGTCCGCCCTTTGCTGGTGAGCCTGCCGGTGATCATGGCCCCCCGGTAGGGATGATCCTTGCATCCAGCGAGCACCGCCGTCCCCAGGCCATCCATTCGGCGACCGCACGCACGAAACATCGGGCTATCCCACTGCCGGATGAAAACCCGTTGTCCCTACCGCTCGGCAATCCCTTTGCGCCGGCATCGGGCAACCGCCCCTCCCGGAGCGCCTCCGACGTCAACTTCCGGCCCGCCGCCCACAATTCGCGTTCATGACACCATCCCATGACACCACGCCGAGCCACCCCCGCCCCACGATTCCGGTTCGCCGCCGTCCTTGGGACAGCGTAGCCT
>CAXUBN010000143.1:0-6415 GCA_964249255.1 uncultured Acetobacteraceae bacterium
CCTCCGGGCTGCCCAGCCCGTGCAGGACGATGTCGGCGCCGGCGGCGGCCAGCGCCCGGGCGATGCCGAGCCCGATCCCACTGGTCGACCCGGTCACCAGGGCCACCCGACCGCCCAACGTCGCCATGAACCGTGTCCCACCCCAATCGCGGCGGGGAGGATGTGCCGTGCCGTCCGGATCGGCAAGACGACCGCGCCGGTGCAACGCCGCGGCCATGCCACGACCGGCGCACCCTGGCCCGATCGGCGGGTTCCCGGCCTATCCCGATGTCGGGATGAGGTCCTTGATCCGGCTGGCCAGCGCTTCCAGCGCGAACGGCTTGGTCATGACGTGCATGCCGTGGTCCAGGTGGCCGTTGCCCACCACGGCGTTCTCGGCATAGCCGGTGATGAACAGCACCCGCAGGTCCGGCCGGTTGACCCGGGCGGCATCGGCCATCTGCCGCCCGTTCATGCCGCCGGGCAGGCCGACGTCGGTCACCAGCAGGTCCACCCGTGCGTTCGAGTGCAGCACGCGCAGGCCCGAGGCGCCGTCCGCCGCCTCGATCGCGGCGTAGCCGAGCTCCTGCAGCACCTCCATCACCAGCATGCGCACGGTGGGCTCGTCGTCCACCACCAGCACCGTCTCCCCCTGGATCATCTCCCCCTGTCCGGCGTGCGGCGCGTCGGCCAGCTCCGGCGCGGCCTCGGCCGCCTCCGCGCCGCCCAGGTGGCGCGGCAGGTACAGGCACACCGTCGTGCCCTGCCCCGCCTCCGAGGCGATGCGTGCCTGGCCGCCGCTCTGCCGCGCGAAGCCGTAGATCATGGACAGGCCAAGGCCGGTGCCCTGGCCCAGCGGCTTGGTGGTGAAGAACGGGTCGAACGCCTTGGCGACCACCTCCGGGGTCATGCCGACCCCGGTGTCGCTGACGCACAGCGAGACGTACTGGCCGGGCGGCAGGTCGCGCTCCCGCGCCGCGCGACGGTCGAGCCAGCGGTTCGCGGTCTCGATCGTCAGCCTGCCGCCGCCGGCGTTTCCTCCGGAGGATGGCTGCGCCATGGCGTCCCGCGCGTTGATGCACAGGTTGAGCAGCGCGTTCTCGAGCTGCGGCGGGTCGACCAGGGTCGGCCACAGCCCGGCGGCGCCGACCACCCGGGTCGCGACCGCCGGGCCCACGGTGCGGCGGATCAGCTCCTCCATGCCCACCACCAGCCGGTTCACGTCGGTCGGCCTGGGGTCCAGGGTTTGCCGGCGCGAGAAGGCCAGCAGGCGGTGGGTCAGCGCCGCGGCCCGGTTCGCCGCGTCCTGGGCGGCGTTGATGTAGCGGTTCAGGTCGGTGTGGCGGCCCTGCATCACGCGGGCGCCCAGCAGCTCCACGCTTCCGATGATGCCGGTCAGCAGGTTGTTGAAGTCGTGCGCCAGCCCGCCGGTGAGTTGGCCCACCGCCTCCATCTTCTGGCTTTGGCGCAGCTGCTCCTCGAGCTCGCGCTGCCGCGTCACCTCGATCCCGACGCCGAGCCGCCGCGTCGGACGGCCCGCCGCGTCGACGTAGGTGTGGCCGCGCGACAGCAGCCAGCGCGTCCGGCCGTCGGGATGCCGGATGCGGTACTGCAGCTCGAAGTCGCCGCCCCGCTCCAGCTCGTTGCCCAACGAGGCGCTGAGCTGGGGCAGGTCGTCGGGATGGACGTTGGCGAGGAACGCCTGCCGGCCGACGCCGGCCGACGCCTGCCCGACGTCGAGGCCATACAGCTCGGCGATGGCGGGACTGCAATGGTAGCGTCCGGTGGCCACGTCGTAGTTCCAGACGCCGACGCCGCCGACCGAGGTCAGCGCCAGGCGCGTGAAGTCCCGGGCGTCGTGCAGCTCGCGGGTGCGCGCCTCGACGCGTTGCTCCAGCGTCTCGTTGAGGGCGCGCAGCGCGGCCGCGGCGCGGTCGCGCTCGGCCTCCACCGCGCGCCGGTCCTCCACGTCGATCAGCACGCCGTGGAAGCCGAGCGGCGTGCCGTCGGGCGCATGGTCCACGTGGCCGTTCGCCTCGATCCAGCCATGGCGCCCGTCGGCGCGCCGCACCCGGCACTGGTGGGCATAGGCGCCACCGCGGCGGGTCGCCTCGTCGATGGCGGCCGCGAGCCCGGCCTTGTCGTCGGGGTGGACGGTGGCGACCACCTGTTCGAGGCTGAGGCCGTCATGCCCCAGGGCCGGGTCCAGGCCGAAGGTGCGGGCGCACGCCTCGTCCACGGTGAAGCGGCCGGTCGGCAGGTCGCAGAACCAGGTGCCGACGATCGCGCCGGCCGCCAGGGCCAGCTGCACGCGCCGGGCGTTCTCGCGCAGCAGCGCCTCGGTGCGCTGCAGGTCGCGCTCGGCCAGGACGCGCTCGGTGGTCTCGACCACGATGGCGATCACGCCGGCGGGCCGGCCGGTCTCGTCGGCGACCGGCGAGTAGTCGAGGTTCATCCAGGCCCGCTCGGGCTGGCCGGCGTGGCGGGTGAGGACGAGCTCCTGGTCCCTGTAGGACAGCGTGCCGCCGGCGAGGCCGACGCGCATGACGTTGTCGTTGAAGGCGGCCACCTCCGGCCAGCCTTCGCGCACCTTGGAGCCGAGGAGACGCGGGTGCCGGCCGCCGGCGAGGCTGGAATAGGCATCGTTGTAGATCATGATGCCGTCCTCGCCCCAGAGCAGCACGATCGGGACGGGGGACAGCGGCAGGGTGCCGACGGTCGTCCTGAGGCTCTGCGGCCACGCCTCGATCGGCCCCAGGGTCGTCGCGGCCCAGTCGAACCGGTGGACGAGCCCTGCCAGCTCGCCGCCGCCGAACATGGCCCCGTCCCTCATGCCGGGGCCGCTTCCCTATCGGTGGCGGCCAAATGGGCGGTGGCGACCAAGCGGGCGTTCCGGTATGTCCGGAAGTCCAGTTCGCGCTCCTCGAGCAGGCGCAGGGCCGCCCGCATCACGTCGCTGATGTTGCCGTAGCGGCCGGTATCGCGCAGCCGTTCGGCCACGGCCTGCATCTCCGGGCTGAGCGAGATGGAGACGGTTCGTCGGGTCGGCATCCCCGCATCGTCACCTGTGGGAATAGTTGTTGCAAGTCGCGGGAGCCGCTCCGATCCCGTTCCCTTCCGGCCCCGCGATCCGTTCCGGCCATCGTTTCGATATCGTAGATGTCCATGCGACGGCGCGGCGTGCAGGGGCAGCAAGCGTGCCCGCATGCGGTGGACCGGGAGCGATCCGCGACATCCAGGGAATCATGGCTTCTTTGTTCAAGGAACCTGCTGATATGTTGATCCCGAACATCGAGGGGCCATTCCTTGTCAGCTGCGACACGTGCATCGAGATATTCCGCGGCCCTCGCCGTCGCCCTGACCATGACGGCGACGCGGCAAGCATGCAGCCAGACCAACCTGATCCTTCCCTTGTCGAGCTCGTCGCCGCAGATCCGGTTCTACAACGCCGACAACAGCATCAGCCCGATCCTGCCGAGTCTCCCGGGGCCCCCGTCCCCATGGGGGCTGGCTCAGTTCAACCACGGCCTCTATCTCACGCCCCAGGGCCTTGGCAGGTATGGCTCGGGACCCTCGGCCTTCTATGCCGAAACGACTCCCGATCAGGAGTCGGAGCTCATCATCCAGAACAACGCTTCGGGAAACGTGTTCAGCCTCTACGGGACCGGCGGAACCGTGACGTCCGGCGGGGGACGCAACCTGTATCTCGTGGCGCCGGTGATCGGCGGCGTCGACACTCATTTCAGCAAGGAAATCGATCTATCGGAGGACGCCGGCGTCTACTGGGCGAACGTCAGCTATGCGACGCCCATGGCGGAACGCACCGGGGCGGTGCTCGGCTTCGCCTATTCCACGGTCGGGCTGTACTTCCATGATCCGGCGGGCGTCGATGCCGACCAGTTCGTGTTCATGCAGATCGGGCTGACCTTCAGCAGCACCCTGTACACCACGTCGACCGCCACCTACGCCTGCAGCGCGACCGGCATCCCCGTGATCTACTCCCCGGCACTGGCGCCGGGCCAACGGCTGCCGTTCCAGGCCGGCGGCGGGCTTCGGCACCTGACCTACAACCTCACCGCGTTCCTGCAGGGCATGGTGAGCACACCGCATCCCTGCGGCGGCACCGGTGGCTCGAGGTGGGATCATGCGCATCAGACCCTCGCCAACTGGCGTGTGAGCGGCTTCAGCTGGGGGTCGGAAACCGAGAACACCGACGGCAGGATGGGAGCGTCCACGAACCGGCCGCAGGGCCAGGTGCAGCTTGGCATCAGCGTGGCGAACATCACGATGGTCGGCCGGCATTGACCCTGCCGACCTCGCAATACTCGGGCCGTGGCGCTTGATCGGAAATTGCCCGGTCGGGAGCGCCGGAACCCGACTCAATCCATTGAAAACAGGCGCTTTCATCTCCATCTCCGTGCTCTGGGAACATGGAAACACGGAGAGGACAGATGCAGTTGGATGCCACCGTCGCACGGGGCCGCGTGATGGCGGCCGGCCGGATGCTGACCGGTCTTGACCAGGAGCAGCTTGCCGCCGAGGCACGGGTGTCGCCGTCCACGGTATCCAAGATCGAGCTGGGCAAGCGGAACGTCCGCCCGGACACCCTGCGGGCCGTCGTGGAGGCTCTCGACCGCCTGGGCGTGGACGTGACCCGGAACGGACGCACCGGGCACCATGCCGTCGGGACGAGCTACGCCTGAGAGTCGGTCCAACGACGGGGTTACGCGTCCGCGCCGGTTGAGCTCGGCCGGCGCCCATCCTCAGGACGCGATGCGTCACCCCGCGAGAACGCGCGCAGGAGGCAGTGCACCAGCGGGTTGAAGGCTTCCCGCCGGATCCTCTCGTGGATCTCGGCGCCCGATGCCGCCTGCCAGGACGGAACGGGCGCGTCCATGTGGGCGCGCCGATAGGCGCCGGCATCGAAGGAGGGGCCGGGATCGAGGTCGCGCGAGATGGCCTCGCGCAGGTAGTGCGCGAACGGATCCCGGTTCCTGCCGATCTCCGCGCCGTTGCCGGCGACATACCAGTCCACGTCGAACGCCGGCACGGGACTGTGTTCCTGCCGCCGTCGCACGCCGAGGAAGTGTTTCAGCAAGGTGCCGTCCCCTGGCGGCCCGTACCGCATCCCGTACCAGTCCGGATCGAAGTACACGATCGGCCTGTTCAAGCATCGCTCGCCCGTCCGCAGGTAGTGCAGCAGGGGGTTCGTCGCATCGTCGCCGGGCATGTACGCCGCCGCATACCAGGCTGGATCGAAGTAGGGGTTGGGCCGCCTGCCCTCCCTCCATCCGACCGAGCAGAAATGCTCCAGCGGGTCCACCGTGCTCGCCCGGACGTCGGGATAGCTGATCAGGTAGTGGTTGATTTCGAACAGGCCGGAGGCGCGGATCGCCTCCCGGTCGCGGCCCGGATCGGGACCCGCGGCCGCGATGGCGTCGAGGTGATGCCGCAGGCATGACCGGCCATCCGGGATCGTGCGGCCCCGACGGTAGGAGGCTGGATCGAACCGGGGACAGGGCGCCCGATCCTCCGCCTCCCCATGCTCGATGTAGTGCAGGAGCGGGTTGCATCCGCTGGCGGCGACGTCGCGGTTGGCGGCCAGGTAGAGCGCGGTGTCGAACAGTGGGTTCGGGTTGTATCGGCCATCCCGCCAGCCGCGCTCGCAGAAATGGAGCAGCGGATCGATGCCGCCGTGCCTCACGTGCGGATACGCGTCGAGGTAGTAGGCCGGATCGAACAACCCCGATGCGCGGATGACCGCGACGTCGCGCAGCGTGGCGCCGTCACGCGACGGGGCGCGTCCCTCCTTGGCGCCATACAGCACGTAGTGCTCGAACAGGTCGCGGCCGCTCGCGGCGACGTCGTGGTTCTGGGCCGCATAGAAGGCGGCATCGAAGGTCGGGTTCGGGCTGTGGGTGTGCGACCGGCGATGGCACAGGTAGTGGCCGAGGCACGACCGGTCCGGCACCAGCGCATGACGCTGGCGGTACCAGGCGGGGTCGAAGTGCTGGCTGGGCCGGCATCCCGCCGCCTCGCCGTGCCGGACGTAGTGCAGCAGCGGGTTCATGCCGAACGGGGCCACCGCCCCGCAGGCGTCGCGGTAATGGTCGGCGTCGAAGTAGAGGCTGGGCTGCAGCCCCTGCCGCCAGCCGAGCGCGCAGTAGTGCACCAGCCCGCCGCCCGGCGGCCAGCCGAGGTCGCGGTATCGCGCCTCGTACCAGTCGCCGTCGAACACGCCCGCGGCATGGATCTCGGTGATGTCGGCCGCGACCGCGAGCGGATCCAGGGGAACCGCCGCCGCGCCCGCGCTCAGGGATCCGTCCATCCCTGGTCGGGTCCCTGTCGGGGCGCGGCGGTCGCGGTCACGCTGCCCGGTTGAGCGCGGCCTCCGCGTTTGGCATCGCGCCTGTCCGCACCGCGGCCGCGCGCCGCG
>CAXUBN010000144.1:0-6355 GCA_964249255.1 uncultured Acetobacteraceae bacterium
GCCGCGGCCAGCTCGGTGCCGTCGCCGAGGACGCAGCGCAGCCGCGCATCCGCCGTCAGCGGCGCCGGCACATGGTCGCGCGGACAACCCAGCCGCAACGCGCGCTCCTCCAGCATCCGCCAGACCGGCTCGACGCTGTCTCGATCGACCGCCAGCGGCGCCGCCGCGTCCGCCCAGGCGCGATGCCCGGCATCGAGGGGGAGGCCCGGCCGCAGGGCGGTGGCCGCCGCGTTGCTGAAGCCGCCGCGATTGCCGGTGTCGAGGTAGCTCTCCGTTTCCAGACCCTCCGCGACCAGGATCGCGTGCCGTGCCAGTTCGACATGGTGATAGGTGTAGGCGCCGATCGTCCGGTCGAGCCGGATGCTACGGTCGTTCACCAGCATCCGCGCCGGGATCAGCCGCCCGTCCACATGGATGCAGTGCTCCTGCGTCACCAGCAGGTCGCGATGCGGCCGGCCGGGGCCGAACGCGTCGCGGCCGATGCGTACCAGCAGGGCCGCCTCCGGATCGCGCAGCCGTGACAGCACGACGCTGCGGTGGCCAACCCAGGTCACCGGCCGTGCCCCGTCGATCGTGGTTACCTCCATGCCGGGGCGGAGGTCTTCCACCGCCGCCTCGCCGCCGGGTACTGCGATCCGGGTGCCCTCGGCGAAGCAGGTGTAGGTGATGGTGGCGCCGCCGGCGGCATCGCTGCCCAGGGCCAGGTCGACGCCGATGCCGGTGCCGGCGAAGGTGAAGGACTGGCTGACGCCGCCACTTGTGACGGTCGCCACGGTGTTGCCGCCGGACACCGTCTCGGTCAACGTCGCGCCGGCCGACTGGATGGCGGCCAGGTCGACCACGTCACCCCCGCCGAAGCCGGAGATGGTCGACGACACGCCGTAGCCGGCGCTGATCACGGCCGTCTCCTCCAGCGTCGCGGCACCGGAGAACACCAACCCGCCGGCCACCACGGCCTTGGGCGACTGCAGCTCCAGCAGGGCGCCGGTCTCCAGCGTGGTGTTGCTGGCGGTGGCGTTGCCGCTGATGTTGAGGGTGCCGCCGGAGACCACGGTGCCGGTCGCGGCCGCGCCCTTCAGGAACAGGTCCAGCGTGCCGCCGTTCACCACCGTCTCGTTGCTGGCGGTAGCGGTGCCGAAGCTGAGCACCTGCGTGCCGAGGATCCGGTCGCCGGTGACGGCGCCGCTGACAACCTCGCTCCCGCCGGCGGAGATCACTGAGTTGGTGTCGGTCCCCGAGATCGTCGCCAGCCCTCCCGACAGCACCGTGGCGCTGGTGACGCTGCCGCCGGCCTGCACCGTAAGGGTGCTGCCGCTGGTCACGGTGAAGCCGGTCAGCGAGCCGCCGCTGCTGACCACGGTGTTGGAGCCGGTCGGGGCGGCGGCCATGACGATCTCCTCGCCGCCGTTGCCGTCGCTCGCGAGCGTCAGCGACGAACCCACCGC
This sequence comes from uncultured Acetobacteraceae bacterium, assembly GCA_964249255.1. Lineage (GTDB taxonomy): Bacteria > Pseudomonadota > Alphaproteobacteria > Acetobacterales > Acetobacteraceae > Lichenicola. Next base: position 1,446 of record CAXUBN010000144.1, read on the forward strand.
GCCGGCGAAGGTGAAGCCTTCGCTCGCGGTGCCGCTGGTGATCGTGGCCAGCGTGTTGCCGCCCGAGGTCGTGGTCGTGAGCGTGGCGCCGCCGCCGATCACCGCGACATCCACCGCGTCGCCGGCGCCGAAGCCCGAGATCACCGCCTGGTCACCAGCGCCGGCGCTGCTGAGTGCACCCGTCACCTCCAACGTGCCGGAGCCGGCGAAGACCAGGCTCCCGTTCAGTGCCGCCTTGGCCGACTGCAGGTCGATCAGGCCGCCGCCGCTGATCGTGGTGTTCGTGGCGGTGGCAGCGCCGCTGATGTTGAGCGTGCCGCCGTTGTTCAGCACCAAACCGCTGGCGGTTGCGCCCTTCACGAAGAGGTCGACCACGCCGCCGTTGAACACCGTTTCAGCGGCGATGGTCGCGGTGCCGGCGGTGGCCGTCTGGAGGCCGTCCACCTGGTCGCCGGTGGCCGCTCCGGCCAGGCTTTCGGTGGCGCCATGCGCCAGGCTGGTGCCGGACTCCGAGCCCCCGGCCGCCACCGTGTCCGTGCCGCCGGACAGCACCGTGGTCCCGCTGGCGATGCCGCCTGACTGCACCGTGATGGAGCCGCCGCTGGTAACGGTGACGCTGCTAACGGTGCTGCCGCCGCTCACGGTGGTGGCAACCGGCGCCGCGGTGGCGGCGGTGGGGGCAAAGGCCACGCCGCGGATGTTGGTGTCGGGTGCCGCGGTCAGCACGGTGCTGAATGCCTCGCCCGCACCGGCGCTGGTGGCGGCGAGCGTGTCGGTGACGGCGTAGAGGAAGGTCTGGTCGGTGTCGCCGAGCGTTGAGTTGGTCGCGTAAAGCGTGACGGCGCCGCCGTTCACCACCCCGGTGAGGCCGATCAGCCCGGTGGTGCCCGACGTGGCGGTGTCGGCGACCAAGTTCAGTCCGGTCGAGAGCGTGTACTGCAGGTTCCAGTGGGTGCCGTCGAAGGTCCATTTCTGGAGGCCGCCGTCGCCGATGCCGCCCTCCTTGGGGTTGCCGCCGTCGGCGACGTAGAGGGTGGTGGCGTTGGCGAAGAAGTACGCCTCCGGGCTCAGGTGAACGGTCGTGCCGATCGCGGCCCCGTTGACGGTGTTGGCCTGTGCCGCGGTCAGGGTGACGCTGCCGGCGATGTTCGGCAGCACCGTCTCGGTGGTCGCCGACACCGGCTCGGATATGCCGTAGGTTCCGATGTTCGAGGTGCCGCCGGTTCCCTGCGTGCTGTCCTTGGAGACGAACAGCTGCCCGTTGCTGATCGTCACGAACCGGGCGTCCGTGCTGGTATCGATGGCGGTGGCGGCGCCGGCACCGTCATGCGCCAGGAACACGCCCTGGGTGGTGTCGCCCTTCACGCCCTGACCGGCGACGTAGAAGCTGGTCCCGTCCACGGTGGTGACGCTGCGCGGGTTGTTGGTGTTGAACACGTTGAACAGCGCGGTGCTGGTGTCGACGCTGCCGTTCGCGCCGATATCGGCGATGACCCGCGACACCGGCGTGAAGGCGGTGGAGCTGGACAGGCTGGTGGACTGCGCCAGCGCCGCGTTGCCGTAGACCGCGGCACCGCCGGCGTTGAAGGTGGCGGCGTTGACGCCGTAGCCCGCGATCGCCAGCGAATGGCCATCGGCGGACAGCTGCAGCTGTCCTTCCGACGAGGATCCGTATTCGCCCGAGATCGCATACTCGGTGGTGCCATTCACCACCGTCGTGGTCTGCGGCAGCACCAGCTGTCCGGCCACGGCGCCATTCGTGGTGAGCTCCTCCAGCGTGATCGGGGAGGCCTGGTTGTCGGTGTAGGTCCCGCTGTTGTCGCCGTCGCCCGAGATGCTGACGACCAGGTCGCCGGCGGTGAAGGTGGTAAGCGTGGCCTCGGCGGCCGTGGTCTTCGGGCTGGCAGACATTCCGGCACTCTCGCTGAACGATGCGCGGTCCTTAACCGACGCAGGCCCAGCCCGGTGTGACAGTTTGATGGCTGCGGGGCCGGCCAGTCGAACCGTTCGTCTCTATCCTACCGGATGGAGACGTGGCGGCCGCTGGAGGCGAACGCGGTCATCCAGGCCTTCAACTCGGCAGGCGGGCCGGGATGACCGATCCTGAACCCCTGCATCTCCAAACAGCCCGCCTCGCGTAGAAGGTCGATCTGTTGATCCGTTTCCACGCCCTCGGCCGTCATCCCGGCGCCCAGGCTGCTGCAAAGGCCGGCCACCGCGCGGACGATGGCGCTCGCCTCGGGCTGGATGCCGAGGTCCTGAACGAAGGAGCGATCGATCTTGATGCGGTCGAACGGCAACGTCCGCAGGAAGCTGAGCGACGAGTAGCCGGTGCCGAAATCGTCGAGGGCGATCGTGATGCCCAGCGCCCTGAAGCCCTGCAGCGTCCGGGTTGCCGCGACCATGTCATCGATCATGGCCGTCTCGGTGACCTCAAGTTCGAGGCGATGCGGTGGAAGCCCGCTTTCCTCGAGTGCGCCCGCGATCCGGTTCACCAGATCCGGGAGGCGGAGCTGCACCGCCGACAGGTTGACCGAGACCTTCAGATCGTCCGGCCAGCCGCAAGCCTCCCGGCAGGCCGTCAGGAGCACCCAGTCACCGATCTCGGACATCAGGCCCACCTCCTCGGCGAAGGGGATGAAGTTGCCCGGGGGCACGTTGCCGCGCGATGGCGATTGCCAGCGCAGAAGCGCCTCACAGGATATGACGGTGTCGGTGTCGACATTCACGATGGGCTGGTAGTGCAGAAGGAACTGCCCATCGCGCAGCGCCGACCGCAGATCCTGTTCCAGCTCGTGGCGGCGATGAGGTATCCCTTCCGGCATCATGACCCCCATCGGGACCGGGGGAGCGTTGTGAGGCGTTTGGTTGCCAGGACACGGCCCGACCAGCTCATCCGGCATGACGGTGCCCGTGCCATCATGCCCGGCCATGTGCGCGTCCTCGAAGAGGATCCGGTTCCGCCCCTTCCTCTTCGCGGCATAGAGTGCCGCATCCGCCCGACCGATGATGGTGATGGGGGTGTCGCCCAGATGGTGGAAGGCGACGCCGCCGCTGAACGTCACGCGACGCTGGCCTTGGGCGAAGGCATAGGGGGGATCGCTTGCGATCGCCTGGACGTCGAGGACGTGCCGCACGATCGCGTCCCGGTCACCCGACAGGATCACCAGGAACTCCTCGCCACCATAACGTCCGACGGACGCGGGCTCGGCGACGGCCCGGCCGAGCCTGCTGCCGAACTGGACCAGCACCGCATCACCGGCAAGATGCCCGAACTCGTCGTTGATCCTCTTAAAATGATCGATGTCGCACAGGAGGATCCCGAAGGACTCGTCGCCGCCGGCGGCCGATGCCACCGCGCTCTCGAGTGCGGTCATGATCGCGCCCCGGTTCGACAGGCCAGTCAGGACGTCCGACATGGCGATGCGGTGCAGGTCGCTGCGCGCCTGCTCGATCTCCGCCGTCCTGATGTTGACCATCTCCTCAAGACGCCGCTGTTCCAACCTCGAGCGATGCTCGAGCTCGCGTTGCGCGTGTTCGATCTCGGCGGTCCGCAGCCTCACCAGTCCCTCGAGACGCCGCTGCCGTCTCAAAAGAAACCGGACGCGAGCCTGCCAGGCAACGATCAGGCAAAGGGTCGCCAAGGTTAGGCAAAGGCCGAAGAACCACCAGCGACGCCACCATGGCGCGGTGATCCGGATGGTGAAGCCGACGGGGGACGACATGCCACCATGCGCGCTGCTCACGGCGATAAGCTCGAAGCTGAACCTACCGGCGGGCACGTTGGCATAGCGCACCTCGTGCGCCGCGGTGTCGCTCCATTCGGCGTCCAGACCGCGGAGGCGGTAGCGAAAGCTTATCGTTCCCTGCGCGTAATCAAGATCCGTGAAGCGGATGATCAGGGGGGAGGCCGTCCATCTGGCGACCATCTTGGCCGCCAGCGTCAGGTTGCCGCCACCGAGCTCGATGGACGTGATGCATGGATGAAGCGTCGCCGGCGGGGGCAGATGGTCCGGTGTGCGTAGGTGCGACAGGCCGTTGCTGGTGCCGAACCACATCGAGCCATCGACGTCCTCGAACACGCTCCACTGGTCCATGTCGTTGCTGATGGGACCCTGGCTGCTGTCGAAGTGGCGCCAGGATCGCCCATTGAACATGTCGATGCCGCGGTCGCTTCCGACCCAAACGTGTCCGGACCGGTCGCGATGAAGGAACAGGATGCTGTCGGAGGCGATCGCCGGAGTGTGGATGACGTCCAGCGGGAGCAAGTGGCCAGCCGCGGAACGGAAGCGGTGGATGCCCATGCCGTCGGTGCCAACCCAGATCGTACCGTCCGGGATGAAGGCCAGATCGATGGGGTTGCCGCCCAGGACCGTGGGAGACATGACGAGCTCGAAGGTCCCGTCCTGCCGCAGCCGGAAGACGCCGCCCGGCCCGGTCGCCCAGATCCCGCCATCCAGGTCGGAGACGACCTCCATCTTGGCCTCCGGCAGGACCAGCCTCGGGTGGATCTTCCCGATCACCCCGTCGGCATCATCGACCGCGAAGACACCCTCGCGCGTTCCCAACCAGAGTCGGTTCTCCCGGTCCACCATGGCCGTCAACACCGTCGGTTTGAACGCAATGCCTTCCCGGCTACGGCCCTGGGCATCGATCCGCACCAGGCGCTGGCCGAAGGGTGCGGTCCAAACCTGCCCCTTGCGGCTCACGGTCAGGGCATAGTCGCTGCCGGCGATCCATCCCGACCGATCGCCAAGCGACACCGTGCCCTTGTCGGTGGCGACCCAGAACTGACCGCTCGGACTCCGCGTCATCGACCACACGGTGCCGTTGAGCAGCCCGGTGTCGGCGGCCCAATGTTCCCAGGTCTCGAAGCCCAGGCTGCGGAAGGCGCCCCCACCCTCGCTACC
>CAXUBN010000145.1:0-6286 GCA_964249255.1 uncultured Acetobacteraceae bacterium
CCCTCCACCCGCGCGGCCACGATCGGCTCGGCGGCGGCCAGCGCGCGGGGCGTGAAGGCGCGCGACACCAGCCGGCGCATGGCGGGGTGCTGCGGCGGGTCCATGTTGAGCAGGAAGCCCGGCACGGCGACGTCGGTCCGCGCCACGGAGGAGAAGGCGGCGGCGTCGCGCAGCGCGGTCGTCACCGCGGCGTGCCGCGACACGAACACGAAGCGGGACTCCGGCGGCCCGGCGCGCAGCACCGGGGCGTGCTCCAGCATCCAGGTGTAGTGCCGGTAGGGATCGGACTGGATCGCGCGGTCGAACGGGTCGAACGGCGGCAGGACCGCCGGCCAGCCGAGCTCCCGCGACCAGGGCGGCTCGGCGCTCATGTCGGGGTCATGCCGGATGCCGTCCGCGCCTCAGAAGGAGCGCACGACGGACAGGCCGACCGTGAGGGGCTGGATGTACACCGTGTCGTAGAGGCCGGTGGCGGTGGCGACCGATCCGGCCCGCGACACCGTGGACAGCACGCCGCGGCTGTTGGCGACGTTGTTGGCGAACAGGGTGACGGTCCAGTGGTCGTCGTGCGCGGCGAGGTGCAGGTCGAGCCGCTCGTAGTCGGGCAGGGTCGGGCGGAGGTTGCCGGCGCTGCTGGCGAAGGTCTCGAACCGGCGGCCGACGTAGCTGAGCGTGCCGCCCACGGTCGCGGTCCAGTTGCGCGATACCCGGACGTCGCGCTCGAGCGACAGGCTGCCCCCGAACCGCGGCGAGTACGGCAACGGACTGCCGGCGTGGCCGACGCCGCTGCCGGCGGGGATCGCCTGGGTCAGCTCGGCCACGTCGTAGCTGCCGTTGGCGGTGATCCGAAGTGCCGGCGTCGGCCGGTAGCCGAGGCTGAACTCGGCGCCGGTGCTGCGCGCGGACAGGGCGTTGGCGAAGTAGATGAACTGGGTCACCGGGTCGGTGAGCTGGATCTGGATGTCGCTCCACTCGATGTCGTAGAGCGAGACGTCGTAGCTCAGGCGGCGGTCCAGCAGGCTGCCCTTGGCGCCGAGCTCGTAGTTCACGGTGGTGTCGGCGCGGTAGCTGGTCGGCGTGCCGAGGCCGGGCACGATGTCGGCGTTGGGGCCGCCGGGCCGGTAGCCGGAGGCGATCCGCGCGTAGAGCAGGGCGTCGGGAAACGGGGCGTCGGACGGGAGCCGATAGCTCGGCGTGACCAGGAAGGTCACGGGGGAGTCGTAGGAGGTCGAGGAGAAGAACTGCGGCACCGGCACGCCCAGGGCGGGCGCGTAGTCGTCGCGCTCGCGGTAGGTCTGGTTGTTGTAGGCATAGCGCAGGCCGCCCTGGATCTGGAACCGCGGGGTCACGTACAGCGTGACGTCGCCGAAGCCGGCGATCTCCTCGTAGGTCGAGGGGAACTCGATGTTGAGGGCGTTCCCGGCCAGCCGGCCGGTCAGGGCATCGGCGCCCAGGACGGCCTGAGTGCCCGGCGTGGTCTCGTTGTCGTAGAAGGCGCCGACCAGCCAGTCGATGCGGTGCCCCAGCACCCGGAACTCGCCCGGCGACGAGGCCAGGCGCACCTCCTGGGTGAACTTGCGGGTCTGGAAGCGGTCCTCCAGCTCGGCGCCCAGGGTGGTCGAGGGATCAGCGATGGCGGCCACGACGTCGTCGTACTGCGGGAAGTTTAGGTACGCAGCGTAGTCGGTGAGGCCGTAGCCGGTCACCGTGGTGAGGTCGGTGCGGCCGAGGTGGGCGCGCACCTCGCCGGAGTAGAGCTGGACGAGGCTGTCGAACCGGCCCGAGCCCGGCACCACGTCCTGCCGGAGGTCGCCGAACACCGGCTGCTGGTCGACCGTCGTGGTGACGCCGTCGAAGCCCTTTCCCTTGGTGTCCTGAAGGATGGCGCCCAGGCGGAACGAGAGGTCCGGGCTGGGCGCCCAGAGCAGCGACACGTCGCCGCCTTGGGCGTTGACGAAGTTGACGTTGCGGTCCCCGTTCACGACGTTGTCGTTGTAGCCCGGGGTTTGGCGGGAGAAGCCGCTGACGCGCACCGCCACGGTGTCGCCGAGCGGCACGTTGACGCCGCCGCGCACGCCGTAGCCGATGCCGCCGCCGTCGGTGCCGTCCAGGTCGGTCTCGACGCGGCCGAACAGGGCCCGGGTGGAGGGGTCGGCGGTCACGTACTTGATCAGGCCGCCCAGGCTGCTGGCGCCGTAGAGCGTGCCCTGTGGGCCGCGCAGCACCTCGATCCGCGACAGGTCGGCGGGATCCAGGTCGGGCGCCAGCACGTCGCCCTCGCCCAGCACGGTGGAGGAGCCGAACGGCACGTCGTTGATCGAGACGCCGACGGTCGGGTTGGCCTGCCGCGCCGAGGCGATGCCGCGCAGGATGATGTTGGTCTGGCCGTTGCCCTCGGACTGGATCGACAGGCCCGGCACCTTGTCGAAGTAGTCCGACAGCCGGACCTGGTTATCCTCGGAGAGCTGCGTGGTGTTGAGCGCGGTCACGGGGACCGGGGTATCCTGGAGGCGCTCGGTCCGCTTCTCGGCGGTCACCACCACCACCTCGGCGGAGGCCGGGGCAGAGGCGGGGGCGGCCTGGCCCGTGGAGGGCGATTGGGCGGCCGGCGCGGTCGGATCGACGGCTGGGGCGGTCTGCGCGTATGCCGGCGATGCCGCAGCCGCCGCGATGCCGACCAGCCCGACTGGCCAGCGCAGCCACATGCCCGACCATACCCGTGCCATCATGCCAAGCCTTCCCTTAGGCAGCCGCCGCAGGGTCAACCTCCGGATCGATGTTCGATACGTCCGTGCAACATGGCTTCGCCCCACCGAGGCCTAGACCAAGTCACCACCGCCTACAACCGGTTCCGGTTGTTGATCGCGCGGTTAGACGACATGCCGTCGTGGTTTGCTCATCGCGTTCCCGGTCAACCTCATGGCCCCCGACGGCCGTCCGGCACCGCCGTCGTCAGGGTGGGACGGACCCTTGACCGGTCGACCCCGTCACGGAGCGGATCCCGTCCTCCAGCAGCGCTTACCCGATCGGGATCGGCCGGGGCCGGGGCGGCGCCGCGACCAGTTGCTGCGAGGTCATCTCCGTGCAGGTCATGGTCGTGCAGGTGCCCGATGCGGCCGCTGAAACCCGCGCATCACCGGCTGGCCCGATGGCACCGCGACGCCAGCGAGCCCGGCAACGTGTCTGCGACCACGGCACCATCACCACGTGGTCGCCGCGGTTGGGCACCCGCCGCGGTGGCGGTCGTCCGACGCTCATTCGCAACATCCGCACGTCCTTGATCAACCATTCGCATGATCTTGCAATTTGCCGATTTACCGGCTCGCGGCGGGGGCCGATTGTCCTCGCGCCTACCGGTCGGGATGCCGCCCGACCTGACGGTCGACGGCAAGCAGCACGATCATGACCCCTGTACGGAGCGAGCCCATGGATGCCAGGGACGACCGCACGCGGCACGCTTCGGCCGGCGACGAGCGTGACGGCGTCGCGCGGGACCGCGACGTTGAAATCTCGCTCGACCTCGTCGCGGCGCTCGAGGCGCTGGACGCACGGCTGCGGTGGCTGTCCTCGTGGACGATCCACAACGCCAACCACCTGCGGGCGAGCCGCGACGGGCTGAAGGTCGGCGGACACCAGGCGTCGTGCGCGTCCATCACCACCATCATGGCGACGCTGTACTTCCACGCGCTGCGGCCGCAGGACAAGGTCGCGGTCAAGCCGCACGCGGGCCCGGTGCTGCACGCGATCCAGTACCTGCTGGGTCGCCAGGAGCTGGACCAGCTACAACGGTTCCGGGGCTTCGGCGGCGCGCAAAGCTACCCGTCGCGCACCAAGGACCGCATCCCGGTGGACTTCTCGACCGGCTCGGTGGGGCTGGGCGTGGCGGTCACGGCGTTCGCCAGCCTGGTGCAGGACTACCTGGTGGCGCAGGGACACCTGGCGGAGGCCGATACCGGCCGCATGGTATCGCTGCTGGGCGACGCCGAGCTCGACGAGGGCAACATCTACGAGTGCCTGATCGAGGCGTACAAGCACGACGTGCGCAACTGCTGGTGGATCGTCGACTACAACCGGCAGTCGCTCGATGCCACCACCGCCGACCGGATGTTCGATCGCTTCGACGACATCTTCCGCACCTGCGGCTGGCGCGTGCTGACGCTCAAGCACGGGAAGCTGCAGCGGGCGGCGTTCGCGCGCCCCGGCGGCCGGGCGCTGGCGGCCTGGATCGACAACTGCCCGAACGCCGAGTACGCGGCGCTGACGTACCAGGGCGGCGGCGCCTGGCGGGCGCGGCTGCTGTCCGACATCGGCGACCTCGACCACGTGGCGGAGCTGCTGGCCGCGCATGACGACGAGGCGCTGTCGGCGCTGATGACCAACCTGGGCGGGCACTGCGTCGAAACGCTGCTGGACGCCTTTGCCAGCGCCGCCGGCCCGCAGCCGACGCTGTTCATCGCCTACACCATCAAGGGCTACGGCCTGCCGTTCGCGGGCCACAAGGACAACCATTCCGGCCTGATGAACCCGGCGCAGATCGACGTGCTGCGGGGAGCGCTCGGCATCGCCGAGGGCGACGAGTGGGCGCCATACGGCGGGCTGGGCGCCAACGCGGCGGCCAGCCTGAGCGCCTTCGTGGCGCGCTCGCCCCTGGCCGGGGTCGCACCCGGGACCTCCCCTGGACTCGTTTCTGGGGCCGCCCCGGTGGAGATCCCGCGGCGGCTGGCGGTGCCCGACGGCGCCACCCAGTCCACGCAGGCGGCGTTCGGCCGCATCCTGCTCGAGCTGTCGCGCTCGAACCGCACGGTGTCGGACCGCATCGTCACCACCTCGCCCGACGTCACGGTCTCGACCAACCTCGGCGCCTGGGTGAACCAGCGCGGCCTGTTCCGCCGGCAGGAACTCAAGGACGTGTTCCACCTGGCCAAGATCCCCTCGGCCCAGCGCTGGGCCGGGCATGGCGCCGGGCAGCACGTCGAGCTCGGCATCGCCGAGAACAACCTGTTCCTGATGCTGACGGCGCTCGGCCTGTCGGCACCGTTGTTCGGCACCCGGCTGCTGCCGATCGGCACCATCTACGACCCGTTCATCGCCCGAGGTCTCGATGCGCTGAACTACGGCTGCTACGGGGACAGCCGCTTTCTGCTGGTGGCGACACCGTCCGGCCTGACGCTGGGTCCGGAGGGCGGCGCGCACCAGTCGATCAACTCGCCCCTGATCGGCATGGGGCAGCCGGGGCTGACCTACTTCGAGCCGGCCTTCGTGGACGAGCTGGCGCTGATGATGGGCTGGGCGTTCAGGCACATGCAGGCGGACGACGGCGGCTCGGTCTACCTGCGGCTGACCACGCGCCAGCTGGAGCAGGTGCGGCGCACCGACGCCGCATGGGAGGAGGATGCGCTGGCCGGCGGCTATTGGCTGCGCCGGCCCGGTCCGGATGCCGGGGCGGCGATCGCGTTCACCGGGGCGGTGGCGCCGGAGGCGATGGCGGCCTGGGACGCGCTGGTGGAGGACATCCCCGGGCTTGGGCTGCTGTGCGTCACCTCGCCCGACCTGCTGCACCGCGGCTGGAGCGCCCGTCAGGCCGGCCGCTGGACCAACAGGGCGCCGGGTAGCGTGTCAGGCAGCGTGCCGGGCAGCGCGTCCGGCTCCAGCCACGTCGAGACCCTGCTGGACGCGCTGGCGCCGGGGGCCGGGCTGGTCACCGTGCTGGACGGCGCACCGTCGACCCTGTCGTGGCTGGGCGCCGTGCGCGGCATGCGCACCAGCCCGCTCGGCCTCGACCGCTTCGGCCAGACCGGCGACCTCCCAGACCTCTACCAGGCCTACCGCCTGGATACGGATGCCATCGTCGAGGCCGCCGCCGAACTGTTCCTGGGAGCGTGAGGATGCCGTCCGAGATCACCATGCCGGCGCTGTCGCCCACCATGGAGAAGGGGACGATCGCGCGGTGGCTCGTTCGGGTGGGCGACCGGGTCCGGGTCGGCGACGTGCTGGCCGAGATCGAGACCGACAAGGCGAGCATGGAGGTGGAGGCCGCCGACGACGGCGTGGTGTCGCGCATCATGGTCGCCGACGGCACCGACGACGTGCCGGTGGGCGCCGTCATCGCGCTGATCGGCGAGGCGGCCGAGGCGCCGCCGGCCGACGCCGGGGCGGGCAATGGCGTGACCGACCGGCTGCGCGACGTATCGGAGGACGTCGCCGGACCCGCGGCGGCCGAGCAGGCGCCCCAGGCGGTCGCGGGGGCAGTCGCGGGGGCAGCGGTGGAGGCGGTCCAGGATACCGC
>CAXUBN010000146.1:0-6253 GCA_964249255.1 uncultured Acetobacteraceae bacterium
GTGCGGGACGGGCGCTGGCTGATCGGCATGGGCATGGCGGTGGCGTTCCGCAACAACCTCAACGTTCCGTCCGGGGCGCGGGTGCGGCTGGAGCGGGACGGCACGGTCACCGTCGAGACCGACATGACCGACATCGGCACCGGCAGCTACACGATCATCGCGCAGACCGCGGCCGAGATGATGGGCGTGCCGATGCACGCGGTCGCGGTGCGGTTGGGGGATTCGAGCTTCCCGGTCTCGTCCGGGTCCGGCGGCCAGTTCGGCGCCAACAGCTCGACCTCGGGCGTCTACGCCGCCTGCGTGCGGCTGCGGGAGGCGGTGGCGCGCAAGCTGGGCCTCGATCCGGACCGCGCGGTGTTCGAGGACGGCGCCGTCCGCGACGGCACCCGGTCGGTCGTCCTGGCGGACGCGACGCGGGACGGCGCCCTGGTCGGCGAGGACACCATGGAATGGGGCACCCTCGGCAAGACTTGGCAGCAATCGACCTTCGGCGGCCATTTCGTCGAGGTGGGCGTCGACCGTTACACCGGGGTGATCCGCGTGCGGCGGATGCTGGCGGTGTGCGCCGCCGGCCGCATCCTCAACCCGAAGTCGGCGCGCAGCCAGGTGATCGGCGCGATGACCATGGGCGTGGGTGGGGCGCTGATGGAGGAGCTGGTGGTGGACCGGCGCCTCGGCCTGTTCGTCAACCACGACCTGGCCGGTTACGAGGTGCCGGTCCATGCCGACATTCCGCACCAGGAGGTGGTGTTCCTGGACGAGGCGGACGACAAGGTGTCGCCGATGAAGGCAAAGGGGGTGGGCGAGCTCGGCCTGTGCGGCGTGGGCGCCGCGGTAGCCAACGCCGCCTACAACGCCACCGGGGTCCGGGTGCGCGACTACCCGATCACGCTCGACAAGCACCTCGACCGGCTGCCCGCCATCGCCTGAGTGATCACGGGACGGTTCCAGAGATCAGCCGATCCGAGGCGGGACGTCGGACGGAACCGTCGCGTCGAGCCGTTCGTGGGCCGCCGCGAGCGCGTCCCGTGTATCGACATCGAACAGCGTGCCGGGATCGTCGACCGGCAGCTCGACCACGTGGTCCGCGTGCTCCCGCAGCAGGCCGCGTCCGCCCCGGTCACCCGTCAGCGACGCGAGGGCGGCGAGATGGGCGCGATGCCAGAGTACCGGATGGCCGCACTGCCCGCGATGGATCGGCACGATGATCGGTCGGACGGCGGTCGCCGGCGATGCCCCCGTCGCGCGCTCGAACGCGTCCAGGAGCCCTTCGATCGTGTCGGTCCGGATCAGCGGCATGTCGCCGAGGCAGAGCAGCACGCCGTCGGCCGATAGGTCGAGCGACGCGAGGCCCGCCGCGATCGAGCTCGCCATGCCGTCGAGGTGGCGCTCGTTCCGGACAAGGCGGACGCGCGTGCCCGCAAGGGCCGCGCCGACGCGGACGGCCTCGTGACCCAGCACCACCACGACCGGGTCGACACGGCTCGCCGCCACCGCGTCGATCGTCCCGCGAATCACGCTGGTCCCGCCCAGGGACGCGAGCAGCTTGTGGCCGGGCGAGAACCGGCGCGCCGATCCGGCGGCGAGCACCAGCGCCGCGACGCGGCTCATTGCCGGCCGGCGGTGGTTACGATGACGCGCACGATACGGGCATCCCCATGAAGCGTTCCCCAGGCTCGCGGCCGGCGCCGAATCCGATCAAGGCGGCGGACGGGCATCGTAGCGCCGCCTCGCCTCCGCGATGCGCTCGGTCTGGCCGAGCGCCCAGGCGGCCAGCGCCCGTACGGGGCCCAGGACCTCGCGGCCCATGGCCGTGAGACCGTAGTCGACCCGGGCCGGCGTGGTCGCCGTCGCCGTGCGGGTGAGGTAGCCGTCGCGCTCCAGGCCGCGGAGCGTGCTCGTCAGCACCTTCTGCGACACGCCGATGCGCCGGCGCAGCGCGTTGAAGCGCAGGGCGCCGTCCTCCAGCGTGACGATGACCAGCATGGACCACTTGTCCCCCACCCTGGCGAGGGTCGCCGCGAGCGTGCGGCAGGTCTCGGCCGGCAGGCCCGTCGCGCATGGTTTCGTCAAGGTGCCTTCTTGTGGCCGCCGGCGGTCTCCGCCTAGCTCGGTCACCGAAGGTTACCAGCATCGCGAGGGATTTGAACGACATGAGCGCAAGCGTGGAGGCTCCGGTCCTGGTCACGGGGGGTTCCGGCTACCTTGCCGGCCACGTGATCATCCAGCTGCTGGCCGCCGGCCGCACCGTGCACACGACGATCCGCGACCCGGCCCGCGCCGACGCGGTTCGCGCCACGCTGGAGCGGCACACACCGACCGGGCGCCTTGGCTTCCACGCCGCCGACCTGCTGGCCGACGCCGGCTGGGACGCGGCCATGGAGGGGGTCGGGCAGGTCATCCACGTCGCCTCCCCCATGCCGGTGCGGGAGTATCGCACCCAGGACCTGGAAAGGCCGGCCCGCGAGGGGGTGCGCCGGGTGCTGGAGGCGGCGCGGCGGGCCGGCGTGAACCGGGTCGTGATGACCTCCTCCACGGTGGCGGCCAGTCCGCCCCCATCCAGCGCGGCGCCGTCGGACGGGACGCTGTGGACGGACCTGTCGGATCGGACGCTCAGCGCCTACGCGCGCTCAAAGACGCTGGCGGAGCGCGACGCCTGGGCGCTGGCGGAGGCGTTTGGGGGCGCCATCACGCTGACCACCATCCTGCCGGGAATGATCCAGGGGCCCGCGCTGGGCGGGCCGGTGTCGGGCTCGCTGGAGCTGCCGCTACGCATGCTTGGCGGCCGCCTGCTGCTGGTGCCGCGCGTCAGCTTCGCCGGCATCGACACGCGCGAGGCGGCCGAGCTGCACATCAGGGCGCTGTCCGACGCCCGCGCGGACGGGCAACGGATCATCGCCGCGGGCGCGCCGCTCTGGTTCCGCGAGATCGCCGCGGCGCTGAAGGCGGATCTGGGCGAGAGGGCGGCTCGGGTGTCCATCCGCGAGGCGCCGGACTGGCTGATCCGCACGGCGGGGCTGTTCAACCGGGACGCGCGCTTCATGGCCCCCGAACTGGGCAGGCAGCGTCGCTACAGGCCGGACCTGGCGGAGGCGATCCTCGGCCGCCCGCTCCGCCCCCTGCGCGAGGCGGTGGTCACCGCGGGCGCCAGCCTTCTGGAGCAGGGGCTGGTGGCTTGATCCGGCGAGGGTCGGCGTCCGGGCGAGCGTGGCGCCCCGGGGGACAGCCCATGATCCGCTTGAAGGCCGTGCTGAAGGCGTTCTCCGAGCCGTAGCCCGACGCCTGTGCGACGCGTGCGATCGGCTCGCGGCCGGAGGCGAGCCGGTCGGCCGCCAGCAGGATCCGCCACCGGGTAAGGTTAGCCGATGGGCGTTTGCCCGACCTTGCGCCGGAAACGCTGGGCGAAGACCGATCTCGACATGCCGGCGGCGGCCAGTTCGCTCAGCGTCCACCGACGCGCCGGATCGGCATGCATGGCCTCCATCACCGGACCGAGCCGAGGATCGGCCAGTGCATGGAACCAGCCGACCTGCTCCTCCACCTGCCGGGCCAGGTGGAGCCGGAGCGCCTGCAGCAGCATCATGTGGGCCAGGTGGTGGGTGGCCAGCGAGGCTCCGGGCCTGTTCTCGCGCAGCTCGACCATCAGCCGCTCGATCGACCAGCGGAGCGCCGCCTGGTCCGGCGCGGCCTGCAGGTGGATGACGGGCGGCAGGGCATCTAGCAGCGCGATCGCCCTGCGGTCCCCCATGTCGAAGCGCGTCCCGGCGAAGCCGGCGTTCCCGCCGCCGTTGACGGTGACGAGGCCGCCGTTCCGGGCCCCGCCCAGCACGTCGCGCGCGGGCAGCGGCGTCAGGCGGATGTCGCTGGCCAGCGTGAAGGCGCACGCACGCGCGATCACGAAGCAGTCCCCCACGGCGAGCCGCCGCGGCGGTTCGCCCAGGCCGGTGATGCTGAACCAGCAGGTGCCATGCGTGATGGCGTAGCACTTGATGGTGGCGGGCGGGGTCTCGAAGCCGAGCGCCCAGGCATCGCCCACGTCAAGCGCCGCGGACAGGAAGCTCGTCGGCCTCAGCAGGGCGAGGACGCTGGAAAGCGGGTCCATGGAGATCCGGACGATCGCGAAGGGATCGCGGACGATACCGCGTAGATGGCGGGAGTCGCGCCGGTTATCTGTTGCCCCTCCATCCATTCGCGGAGCGCGCATGATCGTCGTCACCACGCCGACCGGCAACGTCGGGCGCCACGTCGTGGCAAACCTCCTGAAGGGCGGCGAGGCGCTTCGCCTCGTCGTGCGCGACCCGGAAAGGCTGCCGGAAGCGGTCCGCGACCGGGTCGAGCTGGTCCGGGGCTCCCACGGCGACCCGGAGGTGGTTGATCGCGCCATGGCGGGCGCGGACGCCGTGTTCTGGCTCTGCCCACCCAGCCCGGCCGCGACGCCGGCCGCGGCGACGGTCGATTTCGCCCGTCCCGGCGCCGACGCCATGCGCCGGCACGGCGTCCGCCACATCGTGGCGGTGACGACGCTCGGGCGCGGGACCGCCTGGCAAGACCGGGCCGGGAACGTCACCGGGTCGATCCGGATGGTGGACCTGCTCGGGACCACGGGCGCCGCGGTTCGCGGCCTCGCCCTGCCCGCCTTCATGGAGAACGCGCTGCAGCAGGTGGCGTCCATCCGGCAGGGCGCCCTGTCCGGCGTGATCGCGTCGGACAAGGCGCTGCCGCACACCGCCGCGCGCGACGCCGGCGCGGTCGCGGCGGAGTTCCTGCGCGACCGGTCCTGGACGGGCCGGGAGGACGCGCCGGTGCTGGGGCCGGAGGAGCTGTCCTACCGAGAACTCGCCTTGATCATCGCCCGGGCCCTGGGGCGCGGGGTCAAATACAGGCAGGTCCCGTTCGACGCGTTCAAGGCGGGGCTGATGGATCGCGGCCTCACGGATGCCATGGCGCAGGGCTTCGTCGACATGCTGCGCGCCAAGAACGAGGGCATGGACAACGCGGCACCGCGCGCCGGCGCGATCATCGGCCCGACCAGCTTCCGACAATGGGTCGACGAGGAGTTCGTGCCAGTCGCCGCGGCCTGACTCGACGATGGGCAGGCCCTTCCGTCAGGGCGTCGGACGGCCCACGATCGGGCATGACCCTGCAGGACCTGCGCTACCTGGTCGCCCTGGTGGATCACGGACATTTCGGCCGCGCCTCCGAGGCGTGCTGCGTCAGCCAGCCGACGCTGAGCACCCAGATCAAGAAGCTGGAGGAGCAGCTCGGCACGACGCTGTTCGAGCGCACCAACCGGTCGGTCCGCGTGACGCAGGCGGGTGCGGAGGTCGTGGAACATGCCCGCCAGATCCTGGCCGACGTGGACGCCATCCTGGCCGTGGGCCGGCGGGGTGCCGGACCGCTCGCCGACGCGTTCAGCCTGGGCGTGATCCCGACGCTGGGGCCCTACCTGCTGCCGTGGCTGGTGCCGGCGCTGCGCGAACACTACCCGCTGCTGCGCCTGGCGGTGCACGAGGACCTGACGGCGCACCTGCTGGACCGGCTGGCGTCGCACCGGCTGGATGCGGCGCTGGTGGCGCTGCCCGTGGCAGACGACCGCCTCCAAACCCTGCCCCTGTTCGACGAGCCGTTCTGGTTCGCTGAGCCCAGAGGCCAGGCGCCCGCCGGCAGCGGGGCGGTGCGGGAGGCCGATCTGCGCGGGCAGCGGCTGCTGCTGCTCACGGAGGGCCATTGCCTGCGCGACCAGGCGCTGGCGGTGTGCCAGATGGCCGGCGGCGACGATGCCGAGGGGGATTTCCGCGCCACCAGCCTGGAGACCATCCGGCAGATGGTGGCGACGGGCATGGGCAGCACGCTGCTCCCGGCGATGGCCTGCGGCGACCTGCACGCCGACGCCGTCGCCACGCGTCCGCTGGAGGGCGGGGTCGGACGGCGCATCGGGCTGGCATGGCGCCGCAGCCATCCGAGACCGCAGGACATCCGCCTGCTGGCACAAACGGTGCGCGACCACGTGCCGCAGGGCGTCCACCGCGTCGATAGTCTGGATCAATCGCAGCCATAACGGCGATCGAATATACAAAGACGCGGACGATGCTAGGATGCGGTGAGATCGTTGGCACGCCGGGTGGTTGCCCCGGCGGCGGACATGGCGTGCGTCGACAGGATGCAACGCGCCGATCGAGGGAAGAGGAAACGCGATGGACACGAACATCGAGAACGCGGGCATGACCGGCCAGTGCCCGGTGGTGCATGGCGG
>CAXUBN010000147.1:0-6247 GCA_964249255.1 uncultured Acetobacteraceae bacterium
GCCGATCTCCTTGGCGACGGCGTTGCGGCGCTCCTGCACGGCCTGCAGGCGCAGTTCCTGCAGCTCGGCCCGGACAACGGCACCGCCTCCGGCACCGCCTGGTTCGAGCCCGGCCACCTGCGGCTCGAGTATCGCACCCCGCAGTCCCGGCTGGTGGTGGCGGGCAACGGGCGGCTGGTGGTGCACGACGCCGCCACCGATGCCACCACCCGGATCTCGCTCGCCGCCAACCCCCTCGGCCTGCTGCTGGCCGGCCCGGTCCGGCTCGACGGCGCGGTCGACGTCACCGACGTCCGGAGCGGCCCCGGAAGCCTGCAGCTCTCGCTGGCCCGTGCCAGCAACCCGGCCCAGGGCCTCCTGACGCTGTTCTTCGCCGTGCGCCCCGACGGCTCCCTGCTGCTGTCCGGCCTGGAGGCGGTGGACTCTGAGCGGCACCGCACCCGCTTCCGGCTCTACGACCAGCAGCCGGGCCCGGGCTTCGCGCCCTCGTTGTTCACCCTGCCGGGATAGGGTCGAGCCTTCATCAACAGGCTGCCGGACGTGGTGGTGCAGCCGAGGAGGGTCGGAAACGGTCAACCGCCCTGCTACCGTGCGGTCATGGACGACATGGACGCCGCCGTCGCACGGAAGAAGGCCGAGTTGGACAGGCTGCGTCCGGTGTCCCGTCAGGGACTCGCCAACCTGTCCGCGTGGTACGATGTGGAACTGACCTACACGTCCAACGCGATCGAGGGAAACACCCTCACCCGGTCCGAGACCGCGATCGTGCTGGAGAAGGGGATCACGGTCTCGGGCAAGCCGCTGCGCGATCACATGGAGGCGGTCGGCCATCAGGACGCCTTGCGCTACGTCCGCGACCTGGCCGGACGGGATCAGCCCTTGCGCGAGTCGGACGTGCGCCAGATCCACGCCCTGGTGCTCGGCCGCGCCGATCCGGAAAACGCGGGCTGCTACGCCGACGCGCAACGCTTGATCTCCGGCACGTCCTACCGGCGGCCGCCGCCCGCCCAGATCCGGCCCATGATGGGGGATTTCGGGCAATGGCTATCGAAGGCCGCGGCCACGGCCGAGACCGCCGTCACGGCCCATGAACGCGTCGCCAGCATCCACCCGTTCAGCGACGGCAACGGCCGCACCACGCGGCTGCTGATGAACCTGGTGCTGCTCAAGGGCGGTTATCCACCCGTGGTGATCGGTCCGGAACAGCGCACCGACTACATCGACGGCCTGCAAACCCTGAACCAGACCGGTGACGCGCTGCCCTATCGGCAGTCCATGACGGACCGCCTCGACTCAAGCCTGAGCTTCCACCTGGACGTCCTGGGCCAAGGGCGGGAGACGGCTCCCCGGCCGCCCCGCGTCCCGACACCGCTGGCATTCCAGCCGGATCACATGGCGCGGGGGCCAATGATCCAGGTCGTGATGGGCATCCGGCCATACCGCCACGATCCCGGCCGCGCTGCGCTGGGGAAGGATGATAGCATCCGGATCGGCCCATATCAATCGCTCGGCCGCCGCTATAAACTCGGCACGTACTGCTTCTCGCTCGGTCATGGAAGCCTCCAAGTGGTTGCCCGCGTCTTCGCCGGGGCCTCACCCTCGGCCGTCCGCATCCGGACGAGGTCGCCCTCCACGTCCGCCAGTGCTCGGGAACCGCCGGCATCGCCTCCCCCGTACTGGTGCGGATGTCCGCCCGCGACCCTGCGGGGAACCGAAAACCGTGGGCCCGCGTCGGTGATCTGCTTGACGACGGCGAACAGGTCGAAGGTGAACCGGGCCAGCCGCTCGATGCGCGTCACCGTCACCACGCCGCCCGCCTCGATCCCGCCAAACATCCATCCATACCGGTCCGCGCCAGTCGCCCCGCGCCCCGCGCCCCGCTACCGCCCTGGCTGCCTTCGAAGAGTCCTGTCACCTTCATCGAGAGAGAAACATTCATGACAGCTTGGGCCATGCGCACGTCGCGCGATAGCCAGATGCACCGTGATTTCGTCTTCCGCGAGCTGCTCGCAGGCCGACTGCGACAGGGCTGGGGGTGGCTGCGCGAGCAAGACCTTGCACTGGTCGCAGGGCGTTGCGGCGATGCATCCATCGGCTACGCCGGTCTCAGCCATGAGGAAAAGTTGGCGTGGGGCCACTGGCGTATGCTCGGCGAGGCATCGCCCGCGCCAGATGATGCCATACGTGTTGGTGACATGCTGCTTGTACCCAATGTGCCGGAGAACGGCACATTCACACTGTGTCGCATCACCGGCCCCTACAACTACGATTTTCCCAACCCGATCGGTGACCTCGGTCATATCCGCCCCGTAGAGGTGCTGACGCCGGGTGGGGTCGCCTACACCTCTGACCTTGTGCTCGCGTCGCTACGCCGATCCTTAAATTGCCGATCCCGTCTCTGGAGCGTCGACCAGTACACCGACAACCTCGACGCGATCGTGGCTGCAGTCGAGGCAGGCGGCGAGGCTCGCAGCTTCGCGCAGGGTACGAATCATCTCGCCAGGGCGCAGCGCGCGACCGCCGAGAAGGTTCAGGCCAGCGTGACCGCATTGGCCTCCGCAATTACCGAGCCGCTGCGGTCCGTCCTGAAATCTGCGGAATGGGAGCCGGTACTCAAGGCTGCGCTCGTGCCCCTGATGCGCGACGTGGACGTGATCCACACCGGCGGGGCGGGCGAGGAAGGCGCTGACATCGAAATTCACGTCCCGAATCCCTTCGCGCCCGAAAGCCCGTGGATCGTGGCCGTCCAGTTGAAGGATCATGAGGGCGAGATCCACGAGTCCGTCGCTGACCAGATCGAGCAGGCAATCACTGCCCGGCTCGACCGTAATCGCGGAGCAGGAGTGCTGGTAGCCGTCATACTGGCCTCGACGAAAGCCCAGCCGAGCTCACGATTGGTCGAGAGAATGGAAATCCTGGCAAAAAACTACGGCGTTCACGTGAGTTGCGTACACGGAGATGAACTGATGCGAGTACTGGCGAAGGGTCTCTTCATTCGACAGCGTTAGGCGGGCTGGTCGCCGATAAGTCGGATCATCGGGCGCTACGGGAGGTGCCGCCGAGGCTCCATTCGCTGATGCAGTATCCGCACGATTACCACCCCCGGCGGCTCCTTGCGGTAGAACACGATGTGGCTGCCGCTCTCGATGTGAAAGTAACCTGCTCGTTCACTGAACGAACGTCCCCTGTCAGGGCCTGCTGGCCCGCCCGGCGCCCACCAACGCGATCAAGCCGCGGCTGGTGGCGGTGGAACGGTTGTTCCGCGGCACGATCGCCGGCGGGCCCGCCATCCGCATCTCGCGCGCCGGCTGCCTGCTGCTGGTGCGGGCGCTGGGCAACATGTAACGCTACCGCAAGAAGCGGGACGGCCAGATCGAGCACCTGCCGGAGAAACTGCACCCGTGGTCGGACCTCGCCGACACGCTGCAGTACCTGGCGCTCGGCGCCGGCTCCAACGTGGTCGGGCGCATCCTTGCCCGTCAGACGACCCGGGATCGCGTTCGCGCCGTAAGCGCCGCGGGATGGACCTGAGTCGTCTTACAGGTCCCCGTGGACCACTACGAGCGTGTCGGGCATCAGCATAAATCCAACGATTACGATGGCGTCCCGTACAGGATTCGAACCCGTGTCACCCCCGTGAAAGGGCTTCGGCTTGCGTGCGGTTTCAACATGTTAGAGGTTGTATGACGCTGCACGACGATGCACGAAATACGTATGGAACGGCACGTCGCAGCCGGGTAATGGTTCACGTGAACCACAAGGGAAGACCCCATGTTCTGGCTGCTGCTCGTCGCGACCACGGCGCCCTTGCCGACCACCGTGGTCCGCCTGGAACGTGAACCGGTGCAGGCGTCCCTGCTGATCCGCGACAACATCGTGGTCATGCACGGGATCTACCAGACCCAGGCACAGTGCGAGGCGGTGGAAGCAGGCTATGACGGCGATCACAAGAACACCGCCTTCTGCGTGCTAGCACGGTAGCCGCTACAACCCGAGCGCACCTGCAGCGATCCGGAGGTAGGCCGGATCGAACTTGCGATACGACCGCCGCAACGTCGCCGAGTCGGTCGCCAGCCAGTCCGCCGCCTAACTTTGGATCGTGCCTTCCAGATTGAGAAGGTAGGTTTCGGCCTGGTGATAGCCCCACCGTCGGGTGGTGTAGCGGGCGATCTCGATCAGGTCAGCGTCGGCCGCCCCGGTTAAAGCGTAGTCGCTCACGCGCCGGTCGTTTCCTCGCGGATCGCAGCCAGGATGTCGGTCACCTTGCGATCGCTGATGCCACTCTGTTCCCCTTCAATCAGGGCATTGACGAGCATCTGCCGCCGGTCGGCGATCTCCTGATCGCGGCGAATGAGGTCGCGCACGTAGTCGCTCACGCTTGCATACTTGCCGCTGTCGAGACGGCTCTGCACCCAGTCGTGCATGGGATTGGGCAGGGAAACATTCATTGAGGCCACAGGCTTCATCCCGGACAGCCGCCAGAATGACATAAACTGACGTTCTTTGCTATACTGAACTCGTCCGAAGCGTTCTTTCCCGGGTGAGGGCGCGGCCAGGAGCGGAATCAACCGCGAGCAGCGCACGCCGTCACATCCAGTTGCTGTTATCCGGCCGGCAGGTGTATTTCGGTCCTGCCTCCCGGACACGACCAAACCTTCACGATCGACGCATCAGGTGGTTTGTCCGAAGGTCTCAGGTCTCGATCCCGGCTTCACCAACGCACGGCGTGACAGGATATGGCTGCGTAAGAGAGAGAGCCGATGACACCGGAGACCACTACCATAGTTGTCGGCGGTTTGACTGCTGCCGTATCGGCGATGTCCGCGATAACGGCCGTCGTAGTCACATCAGTGACTTCCAGAAGAAGGGAACACGAATCTGATTGGCGAAAAATGAAAGCCAATCAGTATCAGGAGTTTGTCCTTGCTCTGTCCGGTGTGGTGCATGGGAGGGAGACCCCAGCAGCCCATCTGCGATACGCAGACGCTGGCAACAGCATCAACATAGTTGCATCCGCCAAAGTTCTTAAAGCATTGACAGATTTCCAGAAAGAAACTTCATACGATAATATTAACAGAAGTGACGAGCGCCATGACGTGCTTCTTGAAGTTCTAATACAGGCTATGCGCAACGACATTCGACCTAAGTGGTTGTCCAAAGATCAAGCTCTATCCTTTAGACTTCTTGCTCCCCCGCCCACCAATCTTTAAGAGAGCGGAGGATGCCGATGTACTGCGGTGAATTTGTGTGATGTAGCCAATTGTAGGCATCCGCGTCAGATCTGGGGTAGGCTAATCGGGTTCGATCCCGGAAGGTCATCGGTCAGGTCAGATCGATCACGCCGGCGAAGATGCTCATGAAGGCATCGGTTGAGCCATGGCCGATACGTGAAGATATCCGTTCATGGTCCAGAGGGCTGGATCATGAACGGGTCGCCGCCGAACCAACGCGGCCAGCACAGGGCCAGCGCCGCGTCGACCGCCTCCATCGTGACGGGGATCCCCAGCGCCCGCAGGCTGGTGACACCGTGCTCGCGGATGCCGCACGGCACGATGCCGTCAAAATGTTCCAGTGCCGGATCGACGTTGAGCGACACGCCGTGCCAGCTCACCCAGCGCGTCATGCGCACGCCAAGCGCCGCCACCTTGGCCTCGCGGCCGGTGCCGGCGTCGGTCACCCACACGCCGACCCGGCTCTCCCGCCGTCCTGCGGCGACGCCAAGCGCGGCCAGGCTGTCGATCAGCCAGCCTTCCAGCGCGTGCACGAAGGCGCGCACGTCGCGCGGCGGCAGCGACCCGTGTTTCCGCGTCAGGTCGAGCATCACGTAGGCGATCCGCTGGCCCGGCCCGTGATAGGTCCACTGCCCGCCGCGGCCGCTCGGGTAGGCGGGAAAGCCCTGCGGGTTGAACAGGTCGGCGTCCCGCGCCGAGGTGCCGCCGGTGAAGATCGGCGGATGCTCCAGCAGCCACACCGCCTCGCCGACGCGGCCCTCGCGGATGGCCGCGACGCGCTCGGCCATGACGCCCACCGCCTCCGGATACGCGACCGCCCCCGCGCTGCGCCGCCAGTCGCAGGGACACGGGCCGGCAGGGGACGTATCGGCGGCGCCGTCGATGATTGCCGCGCCGTCGTCCATCGTTTATACGCCCTCCGTCTCCCGGTTATGGCCCGCGGGCCCCGGGATGTCACGGTGCGGTCGTGGCGGAATGGTAGACGCGCAAGCTTGAGGTGCTTGTGGGGGAAACCC
>CAXUBN010000148.1:0-6240 GCA_964249255.1 uncultured Acetobacteraceae bacterium
GCCGACGGTCGTGGCGTTGGCCGTGCCGCCGGAGGAGACGGTCTGCTGGCCGTCGCCGTTGATCGTCGTGGCGCCGGCCGCGCCGCCGGCAAGGACGAACTGCTCGCCGTCGTCGATCGTCGTGGCGCTGGCCGTGCCGCCGGAGAAGACGACCTGGTTCCCGCCGCTGGCGATCGTCGTATCATCGGCCACCCCGACTAAGACGACCTGCTGGCCACCGTAGGTGATCGTCGTGGCGCTGGCCGTGCCACCGGAGGAGACGACCTGCTGGCCGCCGCCGTTGATCGTCGCGGCGCTGGCCGTGCCGCCGGCGAGGACGGTCTGTTGGCCGCCGCTGCCGATCGCCGTGCCGCTGGCCGTGCCGCCGGAGAAGACGACCTGCTCGCCGCGGCTGGTGATCGTCGTGTCGTCGGCCACACCGGCGAAGACGTCCTGCTCGCCTCGGTAGTTGATCTTCGTGGCGCTGGCCGTACCGCCAGAAGAGACGAACTGGCGGCCGTCATTGGAGATGAACGTGTCACTGGCCGTACCGCCGGAATAGACGGTTTGGCCGCTTTCAGCGAGGATTGTCGTATCGCTGGCCGTGCCGCCGGAGGAGACGCTCTGTTCTCCGCCATCGTTGATCGTCGTGCCGCTGGCCAGGCCGCCGGCGAGGACGTCCTGGAAGGCTTGGCTGATCGTCGTGCTGTTGGCGGTGCCGCCGGAGGAGATGACCTGCTCGCCGCCGTTGATCGTCGTGCCGCTGGCCACGCCACCGGAGGAAACGAACTGCTCGCCGCTGTTGATCGTCGTGGCGCTGGCGGTGCCGCCGAAGCCGACCGTCTCCTGGCCTCCGGAGCTGATCGTCGTGCCGACGGTCCTGCCGCCGGCGGACACGTTCAGGATCGCGCCGCCGTCCACCACGAAGCCGCTGCCGACGGCGGTGTCGACGAGGTCCACCGTGTCGCCGGACGAGACGGTGCCGGAATGGGTGCCGGACGTGTATGTGGTGGTGGTCATGCGATGGCTCCTGGCGGGCAGTCCCCGTGCGGGGCGGTGGCGTGGGTCGGCGGGACAGCGGCGAGCACGCGGTCGATGGCGGCGCATACCGCGTCGGCGGTGATCAGCCGGGTGCACTCGAACTGCCGCGCCGTGCCGGCATGGCGCGGGCACCACAGGTGGTCCTTGTGGTCGAACCGCTCCCGTGGGTCGTTCCAGCACGCGTTGCATGCGTGCCAGTTGATCACCCGGCCCGTGGTGCGGAACTCGTTGTCCGGATGCGTGAAGCCCGAGATCAGCACGGTCGGGCAGCCGGCGCTCCACGCCAGCCACGCCAGCCCGGAGGACAGCCCGACGAACACCGCCGCGTGCCGGAGCCACCGCGCCCGCTCGGCGAGCGGCCGGTCCCCGGTCTGGTCCTCGGCGCCGTGGGGGATGTGGGTCCACACCATCCCCGCCCCGTGCACCGGCTTCTGGTCGATGCACACCACACGCAGGCCGCGTTGCTTCAGGGCCGCGATCGCTGCCGCCCAGCCGTGTGGGTTGTTCCACATCTTGGCCTGGGTCGAGGCCTGCACCGCGATGCACGCGTACGGCTCCGCCAGGGGCCGCGTGTCGTCCGCCAGCGCGATCCGGGCCGGCTCCTCGGCGGGATCCACGCCCAGGATGAAGGAAGCGGTGCGGTGCAGTCCGACCTGGCGGAAGTCGGTCGGCTGCCACACGCAGTCGCGGTCGTCGAAGAACAGCCCGAGCGAGTAAGTGGCGTAGAAGGTCCCGGCCAGCGCCCGCTCGACCAGCTCCTCGTGGGTGACGAAGCGGATGTGCGGGTAGGCGCCCCGCAGGATCGGGATGATCAGCCCGGACATGGCGCAGGTGACACGGGCGCCGTGCCGCTCGGCGAAGCGGGCGGCGTAGGGCATCCAGGCCAGCGTGTCGCCCAGCGTGCCGACCGGGAACTGGATCAGGACGTCGCGGTCGCGGGCGTCGTACTCGTGCCGGAGCACAGGGTCGGCGCTGCCGGTCCCGTCCCAGACCTCGATCCGGTGGCGGACATACCACCGCTTGGACGAGTTGACGAACGCGCCGCCGTTCTCGCTCTCGAACAGGATGTTGCCGCTATCCTGGTCGCGCAGGCGGATGCGCCAGCTGCTGCCGTCGCTGCGCTGCGGCAGCAGCACCCGGGCGCCCAGGTTGAAGTCGTATCGGATGCCGAGCGGCCCGGTCTGGGTCGGCACGGCGGCGGCCGGGGGATAGGCCGGCTTGGCCGAGGGCGACGTCTCGCTGGTGACGTCGGCCGGCGGCACGGCGGCGGCGGTGGGTGATGACGCAGCGCTTGGGGATGCCTCGGCCGCAGACGTCTCAAGTCCACGCGGCGCGTCGAGCATGGCCACCCCCGATAGGGTCGATCTTCACTTCGGGGACGCGGTATCACTCCATGGGATGATAAACAACCTCGTAACGAATCGTCGGGCGCGGGATCGACCCGGCACGACGCGGGATCCCGAGCATGTTTCGGATCCGACGCCGCGGCCGAACGCCTAGTTCGTGGGCACCGTGGCGATCGTCTTGAGGATGACGGAGGCAATCTGGTACGGATCGCCCTGCGAGTTGGGTCGGCGGTCTTC
Organism: uncultured Acetobacteraceae bacterium; assembly: GCA_964249255.1. Classification (GTDB taxonomy): domain Bacteria; phylum Pseudomonadota; class Alphaproteobacteria; order Acetobacterales; family Acetobacteraceae; genus Lichenicola. The sequence goes on from CAXUBN010000148.1 coordinate 2,604, forward strand.
CAGGTAGCCGCGATAATCGTTGCGCACGAAGCTGTGCGGCACCCGGATGGAGGCGCCGCGGTCGGCCACGCCGTAGCTGAACTGGTGGATCGACTGGGTCTCGTGTAGGCCGGTCAGCCGCATGTGGTTGTCCGGGCCGTAGACCGCGATGTGGTCCTCGCGGGCGCCCTCGAAGGCCCCCATCAGCCGCTCGAAGTAGTCCTTGCCGCCAACGTCGCGCATGTACGCGGTGGAGAAGTTGGCGTGCATCCCCGAGCCGTTCCAGTCGGTGTCGCCCAACGGCTTGCAATGGTACTCGACGTCGATGCCGTAGCGCTCGGTGAGGCGCTGCAGGAGGTAGCGCGCCACCCACATCTCGTCGGCGGCGCGGCGCGAGCCCTTGCCGAAGATCTGGAACTCCCACTGCCCCTTGGCAACCTCGGCGTTGATGCCCTCGTGGTTGATTCCGGCATCGAGGCAGAGGTCCAGGTGTTCCTCGACGATCTTGCGGGCCACGTCGCCAACGTTGCTGTAGCCGACGCCGGTGTAGTACGGGCCTTGCGGCGCCGGATAGCCATTGCCGGGGAAGCCGAGGGGACGGCCGTCCTTGTAGAGGAAGTACTCCTGCTCGAAGCCGAACCAGGCCCCGGGATCGTCGAGGATGGTGGCACGGCCGTTCGACGGATGCGGCGTTTCGCCGTCCGGCATCATCACCTCGCACATCACCAGCGCCGCGTTGCGGCGCGTGCTGTCCGGGAACACCGACACGGGCTTCAGCACGCAATCCGAGCTGCGGCCCTCGGCCTGCCGGGTCGAGCTGCCGTCGAAGCCCCACAGCGGCAGCTGCTCCAGCGTCGGGAAGCCGTCGAACTCCTTGATCTGCGTCTTACCGCGAAGGTTCGGCACCGGGGTGTAGCCGTCGAGCCAGAGATACTCGAGCTTGTACTTGGTCATGGGATCATCTCTCGTCCTCGGGTAGCGACGCGCCACGGCCCCGGGGCGGCGGCGCATGCCGTCGGCCGAGGCAAACCCTGTGCCAAGCTGAGATGTCGGCGGGGGAGACGGCCCACGTCCATGATGCGTCGCACGACCCGCCCACCGACATGGTCACCGCCGGCCCATGCCCCAGGGTTGGCAGTATTGAGGGAGGGACGAGTGAACCAGGTGTCATGACGACCATCGCCCAGGGCGTGGTTTGCGGACGATCAACTGCGATAACCGGCGTCAGACCGAGTAATACATCTCAAACTCCACCGGATGCGGGGTGCGCTCGTACCGGTGCACCTCCGCCCACTTGATCTGGCAGTAGCTCTCGATCTGGTCGCGGCTGAACACGTCGCCGGCGAGCAGGAACTCGTGGTCGGCCTCCACGGCATGCAGCGCCTCGCGCAGCGAGCCGCACACGGTGGGGATCCGGTGCAGCTCGTGAGCCGGTAGCTCGTACAGGTCCTGGTCCATCGGCTCGCCCGGATGGATCTTGTTGATGATGCCGTCGAGCCCCGCCATCAGCATCGCCGCGAAGGCGAGGTAGGGGTTGGCGGTGGCGTCGGGGAAGCGCACCTCGATCCGCTTGGCCTTTGGGCTGGTCGCGAACGGGATCCGGCAGGAGGCCGAGCGGTTGCGCGCCGAATAGGCCAGCAGCACCGGCGCCTCAAAGCCCGGGATCAGCCGCTTGTAGCTGTTGGTCGACGGGTTGGTGAAGGCGTTCAGCGCCTTCGCATGGCGGATGATGCCGCCGATGTAGTGCAGCGCCGTTTCCGACAGGTCGGCATAATCGTTGCCGGCCATGGTGGGACGGCCATCCTTCCAGATCGACTGGTGCACGTGCATGCCCGAGCCGTTGTCGCCATGCACCGGCTTCGGCATGAAGGTCGCCGTCTTGCCGTAGGAATGCGCCACGTTGTGCACGCAGTACTTGTAGATCTGCATGAAGTCGGCGGCACGCAGCAGGCTCGCGAACTTGGTGCCGAGCTCGTGCTGGCTCTGCGCCACCTCGTGATGGTGCTTCTCGATCGGCAGACCCATCTCGCCCATGGTGGACAGCATCTCGGCGCGCAGGTCGCTCTCGCTGTCCACCGGCGGCACCGGGAAGTAGCCGCCCTTCACCGTCGGCCGGTGGCCCATGTTGCCTTCCGGGTAGTCGCGCAGCGAGGCGCCCGGTCCCTCGATGCTGTCGAGGTGGTAACTGCCGTGGTTCGGGCCGGTGCCGAACTTCACGCTGTCGAACACGAAGAACTCGGCCTCCGGCCCGAAGAACGCGGTGTCGCCGATCCCGGTCGACTTCAGGTAGGCCTCGGCGCGCCGGGCGCTGCCGCGCGGGTCGCGTCCGTAGGGCTGGCCGGTGGACGGCTCGACGATGTCGCAGAACAGGATCATCTGCGGCTTGGCCGCGAACGGATCCATCACCGCGCTGTCCGGGTCAGGCATCAGGATCATGTCGCTCTCGTTGATCGCCTTCCAGCCGGCGATCGAGGAGCCGTCGAACATGAAGCCGTCGCGGAACACGTCCTCCGAGATGGTCGACACATGCTGGGTGGTGTGATGCCACTTGCCGCGCGGATCGGTGAAGCGCAGGTCGACATACTCGACCGAATGCTCCTGCATCAGCTCCATCGCCCGGGCTCCGCCCATGGGCGGCGGGATCGGACTTGGTGGAACGACCTGGGACTTCTTCGGCATTCGGGATCAACCTGATGTGGGGCGGCCGCATGGCGACGACGGCGGCAGGCCCGGGTTTGTCGGCGGCCAGGGCGGCAAAAGGGAGCGGGGGGCGGGGCGGCTCAGATGGCGTCCTCGCCGCGCTCTCCGGTGCGGATCCGCACCACCTCCTCGAGGGAGGATACGAAGATCTTGCCGTCGCCGATTCGCCCGGTGCCAGCGGCATCGACGATCGCCTCGACCGCGCGCTCGAAGATGCCGTCCTCGCAGACGATCTCGATCTTCACCTTGGGCAGGAAGTCGACCACGTATTCCGCACCGCGGTAGAGCTCGGTATGACCCTTCTGTCGGCCGAACCCCCTGGCCTCGGTCACGGTGATGCCCTGCAGCCCGATGTCGTGCAAGGCCTGCTTCACCTCGTCGAGCTTGAACGGCTTGATGACCGCCTCGATCTTCTTCATTGCCGAGCCCTTGTCTCGTCGTGCGCCGGGATCGGTCTCCCGATCCGGCCGCCGCGTCGAGTCCCAAGGCTCGCACGCGCCGCCCGTTCGGGCAATCGCGGCCCCACGTGGCGGTCGACGAGGCCTGCCGCACCCCTCCGGATTGCCGGGATATGAGATGAAGACCACGAGCACGCTGCTGTCCGCCGCGCCCACCACCATCTTCACCGTGATGTCGGCGCTGGCGGCGCGGCACGGGGCGATCAACCTCGGCCAGGGGTTTCCCGACACCGAGGGGCCGGCCGACATGGTGCGGATCGCCGCCGACGCGCTGCTGGATGGGCGCAACCAGTATCCGCCGCTCACCGGCCTGCCCGAGCTGCGCCATGCGGTGGCGCGCTCGGCCAACCGCGCGCATGGCCTGGACATCGACGGCGACACCGAGGTGGTTGTGACGTCGGGGGCCACAGAGGCGCTGGCCGCCTCGCTCGCCGCCCTGGTCGATCCGGGCGACGAGGTGGTGCTGATCGAGCCGCTCTACGACACCTACCTGCCGGTGG
>CAXUBN010000149.1:0-6237 GCA_964249255.1 uncultured Acetobacteraceae bacterium
GCGTGCCGGTGCGCCAGCGCTCGGCGCTTTCCGCCGCCAGGGCGTCGGCGCCGTCGATGGGCCGCAGCACCGCCTCGGGGACCACCCCGGGCGCCGGACCATCCGGACCGAGGCGGGACCGCAGCGCGGCGAGCACGGCCTGCGGGGAAACGCCCCCGGCATAGCTCGTCAGAAGGTCGCCGACGCCAAGCTGGTGCAGCGGGCGCACCGACACGGGATCGGCACCGAACGTCGGCGGGATCGCTTCCGGCAGGGTATGTCCGCTGGCGGCGCGACGGCGGCCAGGCGGTCGAGCAGGCGGTCGGCGTGGGCGGGCTCGTCCCCGGCGGAGGCGTCGTGGCCCGGGAGCGGCTCCCGCCGGCTGCGCGGCAGGATGGCCGTTGCCCAGTCGGCCGCGACCATCGGCTGGCCGATCCCGGCCGCCCCGCCGGTCATGCCGACATGCCCACTGCCGGGGCAGGATCCGGACCTGGGCTTGAACCCGGGCTCGAACCCGGGACCCGGGTTGGGGCCATGCGGCAGCGCATCAGCGGCTGGATCCGGGTGCCGAAGCGCTCGAGCCCCTCCAGGAAGTCGTCGAACACCAGCATGATGCCCTGCGTGCCCGCGACCCCCGCCGCCTCGTCGAGCAGGCGCGCGACGGTGGCGCAGGACCCCACCAGGGTGCCCATGTTGAAGTTGACCGCGCCGTCGGGCAGCGCGATCACGCGCGCGGACGAGCCTTGGTCGGCCTGCGCGTCCGCCGCGACCTGGCTGGCCATCCAGGCGAGCGCTTCCACGTCGATCCCGTCCTTGTAGGACTGCCACTTGGTCATCGCCGCCGCGTCGGTCTCGTCCGCGATCACCATGAACAGCACGTAGGAGCCGACCTCGCGCCCGGTCCGTACCGCTTCCTCCAGCAGCCGCGCGTTGCGGGGGGCGTGGGCCGTCGGCGTGTTCACGCCGGTGCCGAGAACGAAGTTGTGGTCGGCATGCTCGGCGGCGAACCGCATGCCGCGGGCACTCTGCCCGGCGGCGACGATCCTGACCGGCCCGCGCGGACGCGGGCTCAGCCGGCAATCCTGCATCCGGAAATAGTCGCCCTGGAAGTCGGAGCGCCCGTCGCGCCACAGCTCGTTCAGCACCTGCACGTACTCGGTGCTGTAGTCGTAGCGGCGGGCGAAGTGCACCTCGCCGGGCCACAGCCCCATCTGCTCGTATTCGGCCTTCTGCCAGCCGGACACGATGTTGACGCCGAACCGGCCGCCGGAGATGTCGTCGATGGTCGCCGCCATGCGCGCGATGATCGCCGGCGGGATGGTGATGAGCGCCACGGACGCGAACAGCCTTATCCGCTCGGTGACCGCGGCCAGGCCCGCCATCAGGGTGAACGATTCGAGGTTGTGGTCCCAGAACTCGGTGGCGCCGCCGAAGCCGCGCAGCTTGATCATCGACAGCGCGAAGTCGAGGCCGAAGGCTTCGGCCCTTTGCACGACCTCCCGGTTCAGGGCGAAGCTCGGCATGTATTGCGGGGCGTTCTTCGAGATGAGCCAGCCGTTGTTGCCGATGGGGATGAAGACGCCCAGTTCCACGGTGTGACTCCCTGAGATCAGCCTCGCACGCCGAGGCCGACATGCACGGGCCATGCCGCCCGGGCACGTCGCGTCATCCCGGCCCCTCGCCCCGTGGACCCTTGCGCTGTGACGGGCGGCCGGGGTCCGGCGGCGTCGAGCGCATCAGGGCCTGGAAGGCGGCGCGGACATGGCTCTTCATGACCGAGGCCGCCCATACGCCGTCCCGCGCTTCCAGCGCCTCGATCAGCTCGCGATGATGGTGCAGCGAGCGCCGGCGATCCTGTGGCGAATACCGTGCCAGCGTCCGCAGCGTCAGCGGGATCTCGATCACCAGCGATGCCATCGACGACAGGCGCGGGCTCATCGCCGCCTCGAGGATGATGTGGTGGAACTCGGCGTTGGCGGGCGTGAAGTCGCGGTTGATGCTGTCGGTGCCGTTCCTCACCGCCCGCTCCATCAGGGCGGCGAGCTGCCTCAGCCTGGCCAGCGCCTCCGGCGTGATGCGCGAGGACGCGCGCCGTGCGGCGTGGCTCTCGATCATTCCGCGCAGCGTGTAGACCTCTTCCAGCTCCACCGGCGCGATGCCGGACACCTCCGCGCCGACGTTGGGCGTGATGACGACCAGCCCCTCGCTGGCCAGGCGGCGCAGGGCCTCGCGGACCGGGGTGCGCGACACGCCGCACAGCGCCGTCAGCTCGGTTTCCTTCAGCCTGAGGCCGACGGCGAAGCTGCCGTCCAGGATCGACGGCTTGATGATCCCGTACGCCTTGCTTCCGGCCATGGAGGCGGGAGCGGCCTGCTCCCCGTTGCGTCGGACCCCGGTCGTGCGGTCCTGCGGGTCGCGCGATGCGTCCAGGCCGGACGGGTTCCGTCCGTCCGGTTGCTCGGTCCCCGATCGCCTGCCGCGGCTCCCGCCCGGCTTTGTATGCAATCGGTCAGGCGGGCGGGCATCGGCCGCCCGGGCGGGCCGTTCCGTCGCGCGGCCCCGTGTGGTCGATCGGATGATGCTTACCCTGCCTGATCCGGGGCGCCGCGTGCGGCCCAGCGGCGCTCGAAGTCGAGCGCGTCGGGGACTCCCATCAGGGTGCACATGCGATCGAAGCCGTAGCCCTGGTCGCGGTTTTCGCCGGACGCGCGCAGGCTGGCATAGCCGTCCTCCAGTGCCCTGGCCATCGCCAGGAACCCGGTCGCCGGATAGATCGCGATCGCGTAGCCGAGCTGCTGCAGGCGACTTGCCGAAAGGATCGGGGTGCGGCCGCCCTCGACCATGTTCACCAGGAGCGGGGCATCGATGGACTGGCCGATGCGCGCCATCTCGTCCTCGGTTTCCGGGCTCTCGACGAAGACGATGTCGGCCCCGGCCCTTGCATACAACCGTCCGCGGTTGATGGCCTCGTCGAGCCCGTAGCCCGTCCGGGCGTCGGTCCGTGCGACGATCAGGAAGTCGTCGCTGCGGCGCGACGCGGCGGCCACCTCGATCCGGACGGCCATCTCGTCCGCGGCGATGACGCGGCGGCCCATCAGGTGGCCGCACCGCTTCGGGAACTCCTGGTCCTCGAGCTGGATCGCGGCGACGCCGGCGGCCTCGTACGCCTGAACCGTGTTGCGCAGGTTCAGCAGGCCGCCATAGCCGGTGTCGGCATCGGCGATCACCGGTGTGTGGCAGGTTTCCGCCAGGCGCCGGACGCAGGACAGCATGTCCGTGAAGGTCGCGATGCCCACGTCGGCGACGCCGAGATAGGACGCGACCATGCCGAAGCCGGTGGCGTAGAGGGCATCGAACCGCATCCCGTCCGCGATCCGTGCCGAGATCATGTCGAAGACGCCCGGCGCCACAAGAAGCCGCTTGTCCCGGAGGAGACTCTTCAACCGTTGATCGGGCACAACTGGATCCTCGCGCAGATTTCCTGGATACGAGACCTAGCAGGGAACGTTCGCGGTTACACCTTCGGAACGGCGGCGGTTTCCATCCCCATGCCCCTGGAGGGCGGCGTCCAGAACGATGCGGGCGCGGCCGGCCGCGTCGGTCCGCTGCCTGGTGCTGTGCCACCGGGTTTTCCGCCGCCGTGGCGAAAGGTGAGGCTGCGGCCGGTCAGGGAGAACCCGGACGTGCGGCGGCATCGTTCCTGGCAACCTTGCACGCTCGCGGTACGGTTGGTGCCGAAATGCCGCTGCGAGCACGGCAGCGTTCGCGCATCATGCCGGCGCAGGACCTCGATGTCGGCGGCAGTCAGCCTCGATCCCAGTGCCGGGAACAGCTCGGTCAGGAACGGTGAATCACCGTCGGGAAGGCGCAGCTGGCGAGCCACGGATCGGTCGCAGACGGGGACTGCCATCACCGATCGCAGGCGGCGGCGCCATCCCGTCCGGCCAAGGGCGGCGGAGAGGCCTTTGTCGTTGTTGGTACCACCATGCTTGAACATGCCGGCCCTGCTCCGGTCGATCGTCCGGCGGCTCGATCGGCATCGGGCGCGCCAACCTTTGATACCAGCTCTCCGGGAGTGCAACCCGTTAGGCCTCCCGGATCGGTTCCGATCCGGACTGATTTCATTGAAGCCAGTCTGATCAATGATTTGGGGCCGGCAGCTTGCTGCGATTGATCGTCAGGAGGCACATCATGGGCGCAAGTCCGGAACGGCCGTCAGCGACCCGGCCCGATCAGTCCGCCGCCTGGAGTTGTTCCACCGTCGCCGGATCGGCCTCGGCGCCGGTCATGTAGCCGCGCGCGAGCGGCACCGCGTCCACCCGGGCGGCCATCTGGATCTGGAAGACCATCTCGCCGCCGTGGCGGAAGGCGAGCTCGCAGCCGGCCAGGTAGAACTCGAACATGCGGCAGAAGCGCTCGTCGTAGAGGCGCGCGATCGCAGCGCGGTTGGCGGCGAAGCGGGTCTGCCAGTGCAGCAGCGTCCGGGCGTAGTGCAGGCGCAGGATCTCGACGTCGGTGGCGATCAGGCCGGAGCGCTCCAGCGCCGGGAGCACCTCGCTGAGCGACGGCGAGTAGCCGCCGGGGAAGATGTACTTGGTCAGCCACGGGTTGGTCGCCGAGGGCGGGCCGCTGTTGCCGATCGAGTGCAGCAGGGCCACCCCATCCAACCGGAGGCAGCGGCGCACGACGGCGAAGAACTCGTCGTAGTGGCCGGTCCCCACATGCTCGAACATGCCGACCGAGACGATGCGGTCGTAGCGGCCCTGCTCCAGCCGGTAGTCCAGCAGCTCGAAGGTCACGCGGTGCGCCAGCCCCTCGGCCTCGGCGCGTCGGCGGGCGACCGCCAGCTGCTCGGCCGAAAGCGTGATGCCGGTGACGTGGGCGCCGTGCTCGCGCGCCAGCATGAGCGCCAGCCCGCCCCAGCCGCAGCCGATGTCGAGCACCCGCAGGCCGGGCCGGTCGAGCAGCAGCTTGGCGGCGATCAGCCGCTTCTTGGCCGCCTGCGCCTCGTCCAGCGTCTCGTCGCCGCGCGGGAAGACGGCGCAGGAGTACTGCATGTCGCGGTCGAGGAAGAGGCGGTAGAGCTTCTGGTCGAGGTCGTAATGATGCGCCACGTTGCGTTGCGCCCGCGCCGGCGCGTTGGAGCGGCGCAGCCCGCGCATGGCCCCGCGCATGGTTCGGCGCAAGGTCCGGCGTATGGCGAGCCCGGCATGGCTGCCGCCGCTCGACAGGTTCAGCAGCAGCAGCGCCAGCACGTCGCGCACGCTGCAGTCGACCGGCGCCAGCCCACCGTCCATGTAGGCCTCGCCGATCGCCAGGCCCGGGTTCAGGATCAGCCGGCGGATCGTGCGGCGGTCGCGGAGCCGCACTGCGGCGCTCGGGCCCTCGCCCCCCGGCCCGAACGAGGCGGTGCCGCCATCCGGCCAATGCACCGTGAACCGGCCGGTCTGGATCAGCCGGTCGAACAGGGACGCCAACACGACCTGCAACGCTCATCTCCCGATCCTGCCGTGCGGGGTTATCGCCGGCCGCCGGGTGATCAACCACCGGCAAGATCAGGTCTGTCGTTCACAACTAGAATATGAGACGGACCATGAGGTGGGGAGATGAGGCGGGGACCCGGCTCAGCCGGAGGATGCGGTCCCCGAACCGGCGGGCTTGTCGATCACCGGGGCGATGGTGCAGGCCGTACCGGCGGCGACCGGCAGGGTGTTGGTGTGGCCGGGATTGGCCGGGTCGGGGAAGCTCAGCAGGGCGCCGCCACCGGTCGAGGCCACGTCGATGCTGGCCGCACCCGCCAGCCGGAGGGTCCCGTCGCAGGTGACCGACAGGGTCGGCGTCGACTTGGCATCGGAATGACCGCAGGCCGCCGCCGCCAGCGGCAGGACCAGGACAACCGGAAGGGTCAGGCGCATGCGCAGCTCCGATGGCGCGCCCGGGGCGGGTCTAGGGGCGCGTGCCGGCCCTCGGTAGTGCGTCCGCCTGCGTCCGTCCAGCGCGTGGTCACGGCGTCAGCGCCGCCATGGCCGCCATGGCCGCCATGACGTCCGCCATCTCCGGCCGCGCCGCCACGGTCGGCTGCACGCAGTCGCGGTGCAGCGCGTGCAGGGTCGGATGCGCCACCCCGGCGTCGCTGCGCTCCAGCAGCTCGCCCAGCAGCAGGCCCCAGGCGCGGGTCTCGATGCGCCGCAGCGCGGCCGCCTCGCCTGAGTCCGGGCCCGGACGCAGGAACGAGGCGCCGCCGAAGTCGCTCAGCAC
>CAXUBN010000150.1:0-6229 GCA_964249255.1 uncultured Acetobacteraceae bacterium
GAGACGGGTCACGAGGCCGCGCGCCGCCAGCTCCTCCGTCCGGGTCGGGCGTTCCTCGGGACGGTCCCCACGGTGCGCCTCGGTGCGTCCCCCCGGCCGCGCCTCGGGACGCTCCCCAGGATGACCCTCGAGACGCCCTTGGGGCCGCCCATGCGCACCCGAGCCGACCAGGAGCGGCAGCACCGCCAGCCCGATCCGGATGCGCCGCGCCGCTCCCCTCAGGCCCCGGTCACGGTTCCGATCCCGGAACCCGACCCGGCGACGCACCCCGGCCCGGTCCGACGTCAGCCTTCCAGCAGCGGGCGGCCGGTCATGGCGGCGGGCTGCTCCAGCCCCATCAGGGCCAGGATCGTCGGCGCGATGTCGGCCAGGCGGCCGTCCGCCAGCGCGGCACCCGGCATCCCGGACAGCACCACCGGCACCAGGTTCAGGGTGTGCGCGGTATGCGGCTCGCCGGTCTCGGGGTCGCGCATGGTCTCGCAGTTGCCATGGTCGGCGGCGGCGATCAGGACGCCGCCCTGCCGGTCGATCGCATCCACGATCCGGCCGAGCCCCGCATCGACCGCCTCCACCGCCAGGGTCGCGGCGCGGAGGCTGCCGGTGTGACCGACCATGTCGGGGTTGGCGTAGTTCAGCACGATCAGGTCGTACAGCCCGCCGTCGATCGCCGCCACGGCGCGGTCGGTCAGCTCCGGCGCCGACATCTCCGGCTGCAGGTCGTAGGTGGCGACCTTGGGCGACGGCACCATCATCCGGTCCTCGCCCGCCAGGATCGCCTCGCGCCCGCCGTTCAGGAAGTAGGTGACGTGCGGATACTTCTCGGTCTCGGCCATGCGCAGCTGGCGGCGCCCGGCACGGGACACCACGTCGCCCAGCAGGTCGTCCAGCGGTTGCGGCGGGAACAGTACCCACAGCCGGTCGGCCAGCTCGTCGCTGTAGCGGGTCATGGACACGGTGCCGACCAGCCGCGGCGGCGCCGCGCGCGGGAAGCCGGCGAAGTCCTCGTCCAGGATCGCGCCCAGGAGCTCGCGGATGCGGTCGGACCGGAAGTTGAAGCTCACGATGCCGTCGCCGTCGGTCATGCCGTCATACCCGTGCAGCACGGTGGGGGGCACGAACTCGTCGGTGATGCCGGCCGCGTAGGCGTTGGCCAGCACCGCGTCCGGATCGGCCTCGCGCGGTCCCCGCGCCGCCACGATCGCGTCGTGGGTGAGCCGGACCCGCTCCCAGCGGTTGTCGCGATCCATCGCGTAGTAGCGGCCGGACACGGTGGCGAGCCGCGCCGCCGGGGGCAGCCCGGCACGGAGCTCGGCCAGGAAGGCGCGGCCCGATTGCGGGGGCGTGTCGCGGCCGTCGGTGAACAGGTGCAGGGCGACCGGCACGCCGGCCTCGACCAGGATCCGCGCCAGGACCGCGGCATGGTCGGTGTGGGCATGCACGCCGCCGGGCGAGGCCAGCCCCATCAGGTGCGCGGTGCCGCCGGTCCGATGCAGCGCCTCCACCAGCCGCCGCAGGGCGGGAAACCCTGCCAGCGAGCCATCGGCGATGGCGGCGCCGATCCGGGGCAAGTCCTGCATCACCACCCGGCCGGCACCGATGTTGAGATGCCCGACCTCGGAGTTGCCCATCTGCCCAATCGGCAGCCCGACATCGAGGCCGCAGGTGCGCAGGAACGCGCGGGATCCCTGCATCCATAGCCGATCGAAGGTGGGGGTCCGCGCCTGGGCGACCGCGTTGTCCGCCGGATCCTCGCGCCAGCCAAAACCGTCGAGGATCACCAGCATCACCGGGCGGCGCTGCGGCCGGACAACGGTGGTGGAAGCGGACGCCATGAGCTCTCCCCGGTCGCGGTGAACCGGGTAAAGCCTAGCATCAAGCGTACCGGCTGCGAACCGCGATGGGCCGCAGCCGGGACGGGACCGTCAGGGCTCGGGGCGGATCTTGGGGCCGACCGTGACGGTGTCGCGCGGGCCGGTGCTACCGCCGCCGGACGGCGGGTCGCTGGCCGGGAAGGTATCGTCCACCGCCTCGTCGATCTTCTCCTCGATCGTCTTCGGCTCGTCCGGCTTGTCGGCGTCGGTCATGCGGCGGGCTCCTCGGCATCAGGGGTTCGCCGATGCTAGCGCGGCTCCGCGACCCGGGTTGCGTGAATGGCCGGGTGCGCCAATCTGCTGGCAACCGCCTGCCCACGCCAAGGGAGCCCGCCATGGATACGCCGACCGACCTCAACGACGAGACGCTGCGCCAGCGCCTCACGCCCCAGCAGTATCACGTGTTGCGCGAGAAGGGCACGGAACGCCCGGGCAGCAGCCCGCTGAACTACGAGAAGCGCGACGGGCTGTTCCATTGCGCCGCGTGCGGCACCGCGCTGTTCCGCTCGGACACCAAGTACGAGAGCGGCAGCGGCTGGCCCAGCTTCTTCGCGCCGATTGAGGGGGCGGTCGAGAACCGCGTCGACAACACCCACGGCATGGAGCGCGTCGAGGTGGTCTGCGCCAACTGCCACAGCCATCTCGGGCACGTGTTCCCCGACGGCCCGCGCCCGACCGGCGACCGCTATTGCATGAACGGCGTCTCGCTCGCGTTCCAGCCGTCCGGCGGCTGAGGCGCGCAAACGCGGGGGCAGGGGACGCCGTGACCGGGTTTCCCTCCGTCACCGTGGTCGACCACCCGCTGGTGCGGCACAAGCTCACCCGGCTGCGGCAGACCGGCACCCCCACCGCGGAGTTCCGTCGGCTGACGCGCGAGATCAGCCTGCTGATGGCCTACGAGGCCATGCGCGAGTTGCCCCTCGAGGACCTCGCGATCGAGACGCCGCTGGAGCCCGCGACGGGACAACGCCTGTCGGGCAAGAAGCCCTGCTTCGTGTCGATCCTGCGCGCCGGCAACGGCATCCTGGACGGCATGCTCGACCTGGTGCCGGAGGCGCGGGTCGGTCATGTCGGCCTGTATCGCGATCCGCAAACGCTGCAGCCGGTCGAGTACTACCTCAAGCTGCCGCACGCGCTGTCCGAGCGGTTCTGCGTCGTTGTCGACCCGATGCTGGCCACCGGCCATTCCGCGGTGGCGGCGATCGACCGGCTGAAGGCCGCCGGCGCCCGCCGCATCGCCTTCGTGTGCCTGCTGGCGGTGCCCGAAGGGCTGCGATGCGTCACCGCGGCCCATCCGGACGTGCGGGTGATCACCGCCGCGATCGACCGCGAGCTCGACGGGCACGGCTATATCCGGCCGGGCCTGGGCGATGCCGGAGACCGGCTGTTCGGCACCCGCTAGCGCGCATCCGGAACCGCGGGGATCGTTCGACCGTTCTCGCCCCACAACAACGGAGGCGTCGTCGTGACGGATCATACCTACCGCGTGGTCGAGATGGTCGGGTCGTCGGAAACCAGCATCGAGGACGCGATCAAGTCCGCGATCAACAAGGCGTCCAACACGGTGCGCCACATGCGCTGGTTCCAGGTGGTCGAGACGCGCGGCCACATCGAGAACAACGCGGTCGCGCACTACCAAGTCACGATGAAGGTCGGCTTCGCGGTCGAGGACGAGAACGTGACCCTACAGCCCTGACGGCGGGTCGCGGTCCGGATCAGCGGCCCCGGCCCAGGCGGCACAGCCGGATCGGCTCGTAGACGATGCTGGCGGTGATCGTCTGGCAAGTCGTGCGGTGCAGGTCGAGGGCGGCCAGCGTGTCGTCGGCGTTGCCGAAGCGGTGATCCGGGCGATCCAGCCCCCACAGGAGGTCCGGATGCCGATGCAGCTGGGCGTCGATGCCCTGGCGGACCCGCGTGGCCATCAGGGTCGGCGTCCCCGGCTGCGTCAGGTTGTTGGACGTGCCGTAGAACCGGACGGCGGGCGGCTGATACGCCGCCAGGAACGCGAGCGGCGATGCGTCGAGGAGCAGCACCAGCGAGTCGGGTGCCAGGATCGGCGTCCTCACCAGCATCGGACGGCCGCCAGCCTGTTGAAGCCTGCCCCAGCGCGGCGGCACCGTGTAGAGCACAAGCAGGCATAGCGACGCTGTCATCCCCGCCAGCATCGCGGTCCGCCCGCGCGGGGTGCGAAGCACCATCAGGCCGGATACCGCCAGCATCGGGCCGCTCAGCAGCTCCAGCAGCGACAGGTAGCGGAAGATGGAGAACTGGAGCTGCCACAGCACGTAGCCGACCAGGAACATCGCGGCCAGGAAACGGACGTTGCCCGGCACCCGCGCCCGGCGCCACACGCTCGCCAGGAGCAGGCCGAGGCCCGCCAGCAGGGCCAGCGCGATCCGGGGATCGCGCATCGGCTGATCCGGCTCCGTGACCAGCGGCGCCGTGTCGGTGGCCCACAGGAACGGGTAGAGCAGCGTCTGCAGGCGGTCGCGCGGAAAGAAGCGCATGTCCACGAAACGGCCGAACGGCGCCAGCGGCGAGCGGAAGACGTCGTTGTAGATCGGGAACATCGGGTTGCCGGAAAAGGCGTAGAGCCTGTACCACCACCACCCGTCGCAGGCGACCAGCCCGACCGCGACGCCGGCCGACACTGCCACCGCCGCGCGAAGCCTCACCCGCAGCGCCGATCCCGTCCAGAACAGCAGCCCGACGGCGATGCCGACGGCGGCGTAGGACAAGGTCAGCTTCAGGCCGATCGCGATCCCGACCAGGAGCCCCGCCAGCGCAAGCCGGCCCGCCGACGCCGGATCCGGCCGATCATGCAGGTGCAGCAGGCGCAGGATCGCGCCGAGGATCAGCGCGCACGGGATCATGTCGCTCATGGAGGTGGCGATCACCGGATGGGTGGCCGCCCCGGTCGCGCCGATCACCACCGCAACGAGGGCCACGAGCCGGGTGGTCGGATCGGTCGCCCGCGCGACGCGGACGGTAATCAGGAACACGAGCATCAGGGCCACCGCCTCCGGCAGCGCCAGCAGCATGTTCAGCGCGCGCGTGCTCGTGATGGCGCGGCTCAGAAGGTAGTACGGGACGTCGTTGAACGGCGGGAGGTAGCCCTGCGCCTGCGCCGGGGCCAGATCGTATCCCAGCTTGCCGTGAAGCAACGCGAACGGACCATACAGGTGGTAGTTCGCAAGGTCGTAGCAGGCATCGGCAGGAACCCTGACCGCCGCGAACAGCATCCAGCCCAGAAGTGCCAGCATCGACAACGGGATCTGGTAGGCGGTCAGCAGGTCACGCGCGTCTCTCGGCCGGATCGAGCGGATCATGTCGACGTCACGTCTTGCCTGTGCCACCTGGCCCTGCGCTCGCTATCAGCGGCGGCCGCCGACCGCAACCACGGCGTCGAGAATGCCCCGGTCCGGGCCGCGCTCAGGCGCGCCGCACCACGTAGCGCTCCCCGAGCCTCCGCGCGATCTCTTCGGCGTGGGCCGGATCGCGCGCCTCCAGCATGATCTCGAGCTCGGTGGTCTGCACGCTCAGCGCCGCGAACAGGCGCTGGTGCAGCACCTCGATGATGTTGCCGCCGGTCTCGCCGATCAGCGTGGCGATGTCGGCCAGCACGCCCGGCCGGTCCGGAATCTGAAGGAACAGGCGCAGCAGACGCCCATCGCGCAGCAGCGAGCGCAGCAGCGTGTTGGCCATGATTCGGCTGTCGATGTTGCCGCCGCAGATCGGGATCGCCACCCGGCGGCCGCGGAACAGCGCCGGATTGGACAGCACCGCCGCCAGCGAGGCGGCGCCGGCACCCTCCGACACCTGCTTGGCGCCCTCCGCCATCGCCGTGATCGCATCCTCGACCGACCGTTCCGAGACGGTAACGACGCGGTGGACGTGACGACGGATCAGCTCGATCGGCCGGCGCCCTGGTTGCAGCACCGCGATGCCCTCGGCGATGGTGGACCCGCCCGGCGGCATCACCTCGGCGCCGGGGAAGGCCGACAGCGACGAGAAGTTCTCGACCTGCACGCCGACGATCTCGAGGTCGGGCCGCAGTGCCGCCGCCACCACGGCGCTGCCCGAGATCAGGCCGCCGCCGCCGATCGGCATCACCAGGATGTCGAGCGGACCCGCATCCTCCAGCAGCTCCAGCGCCAGCGTGCCCTGCCCGGCCATCACCGCGTCGTCGTCGTAGGGATGGATGAACACGCGCCCCTCGCTGGCGCATAGCGCGTCCGCGTGCTCGCTGGCCTCGGCGAAGCTTCCGCCGTGCAGCACCACCCGTGCGCCCCAGGCGGCGGTGCGGGTGACCTTGGCCGCCGGCGTGTGGCGCGGCATGACGATGACGGCGTCGATGC
>CAXUBN010000151.1:0-1491 GCA_964249255.1 uncultured Acetobacteraceae bacterium
GCTCCAGCACGCGCCCGCGCACCGGCTCCTCGGTGATGCGCTAGTAGGCGCGGATCAGCTCCACGGTCTCCTTGCGGGTGAACAGGTCGTCCGGCGCGCCGAACCCTTCCTGCGCTTCCGCGAAGCCGCCCACCGCGGACATGGCGCCACTGCCCGCCCCGATCGCCGCGCCGGTGCCGCGGGCGGCGGGCATGTCGTCGAAGAAGAAGCTGATGGGCACGTCGAGCACCCGCGACAGGTTGAACAATCGCGACGCCCCGACCCGGTTGGCGCCGCGCTCGTACTTCTGCACCTGCTGGAAGGTGAGGCCGAGCGCATCGCCGAGCCGCTCCTGCGACATCTGCAGCAGGGTGCGACGCAGGCGGATGCGGCCGCCCACGTGGATGTCGATCGGACTGGGGGTGGATTCACGATCCCCGGCGGGCGGGTCGGTCAGGCGGTCCGAGTTGTCCGAAATCTCCAGCCGTTTGGCACCAGCATGCTTCGCCATTAATGCTTCATCCATACAATGCAATGAACGTATATCTACAACCTGGAATTGTCAAGTTTTGACACGCTCGCGTCTAGGGGGATAAATCCAGTTAATGATACGGGTTACGGCGACGCCCTGGCTCCGGATCGTCGGCGCCGAGGCAGGATCGCCACCGCGATGCCCAGCAGGCACAGCAGCAGCGGCTCGGCGTTGCCCAGGCGGGCGAACAGGGGTGGCGGCAGCGGACCCGGCAGCGCCGCCACCACCGTGCCGGTCGCCGCCCAGCCGAGTCGGTCGAGCTGGTGGCCGGTGGCGTCGAAGGCGGCCGAGATCCCGGTGTTGGCGGCGCGCGCCAGCGGCAGCCCCTGCTCCACCGTGCGCATCCGCGCCATCTGCAGGTGCTGCCGGGGGCCGGCGGTGTCGCCGTACCAGGCGTCGTTGGTGACGTTCAGCAGCCAGGCCGGCCGGTCGCCCGCCTGCACCACCTGGCCTGGAAAGATCACCTCGTAGCAGATCAGCGCGCCCACCGGCGGCAGGGCGGGCAGATGCAGGGTGCGTGGCCCGGGACCCGCCGCGAAGCCGCCGCCCGGGACCAGCTGCACGGGCAAAAACCCGGGCTGGTATTCGCCGAACGGCACCAGGTGGAACTTGTCGAAGGTGGCGCCGACGGTGCCGTCCGGCAGCACCGCAACCAGGCTGTTGCGCGGCCGCTCGCGCGCATCGAAGCGCACGCTGCCGACCAGGCCGGCCGCGGCCGCGGGGGCGGCCTGCATCAGGACCGCGCGCGCGCGGGTCCTCGTCGAGGAGGCCGGGAAAGGCGCTTTCCGGCCACGCGAAGGCGATCGGCCGCCCCGGCGTCCCCGCCGCGACCCGGAGCCGGTCGGCTGCGGCGACGCCGGATGCGGTCAGCGCCACGTAGCGGCGGAAGATGTCCCGCGCCCGCGACCGGTCCTGTTTGTCCGTTTCGGGCACGTTGCCCTGCACCAGCACCACGATCGGGCCGGGGGCGCCGAAGGGCG
>CAXUBN010000151.1:1506-5014 GCA_964249255.1 uncultured Acetobacteraceae bacterium
AGCCACGGCGGCCCAGCGTCGGCAGCGCCGCCAGCAGCACGGTGAGGAAGGTGAGGCCGTGCACCGACAGCCAGGCCGCCGGCTGGATCATCACGTCGCCGAGCCGGTTCGGGAACGACCAGTCCTCGCCCCACAGGTTCCAGGGGAAGCCCGAGAACAACAGCGTGCGGCCGAGGTCGGACAGGGTCCAGGCGCTGCCGAACAGCAGCACGCGGCGCCAGCCGGGGGGTGCCGCGCGCGCGAGCAGGCAGGCCAGCGCGGTGAAGCAGGACAGGGGCAGCGCGCCGCCGGGCGAGGCCAGCGGCAACACCCACCAGAACTCCCGCACCCGCACCAGGATGGCGTCGGTGAGCCAGTACAGCCCGGCGGTGTGCAGCCCCATGCCGAACACGAAGCCGTGGCGCAGCGCCCGGTGCCAGTCGGGCGCCGCATCCAGGAGGCGCAGCAGGGCCGGCACCGTGAGCAGCAGCACCGGCAGGGCGTAGAGCGGCGGCAGCGCCAGCGCGGAGGCCAGCCCCAACCCCAACGCCCGCACGTCCGGACTGCGCGCGAGCCGGCTCCAGGTCCCCGGCGCCCGGACCTGTCCGGACGGCATCGCCACGGCGATCACGCCGGCGGCCGTGCTCAGTAGATCGCCTCGCGCAGCTGGCGCTCGTAGTGCCGGTAGTACTTGTCGGTGATGAGGTCGGTCTTGACCACCACGGCGACGTCGGTGGTGTTGAACTGCTGGTCGATCACCGCACCGTCGCCGATGAAGCCGCCCAGCCGCAGGTAGCCCTTGATCAGCGGCGGCAGCGACTGCTGGATGCGGCGGTGGTCGAACGACGCCGGATCCAGCCGATGCATCTCGACGCGGCGCGACGGGATCGCGCGCAGCCGCAGCGCCGGGGGCGCCAGGTGGTTGTGGTAGAGGAACGTGAGCTCGGCCGCCAGCCGGTCGGGGTCGGTGCCGGGCAGGCTGGCGCAGCCGAACATCACGTCGATTCGGTGCAGGAACACGTAGGCGGCGATGCCGCGCCACAGCAGCTGCATCGCGGCGCGGCCGCGGTAGTGCCGGTCGATGCAGGAGCGTCCCAGCTCGAGCAGCCGGCCGGGAAAGCCGGTGATGGTGCCGATGTCGTACTCGTCGGCGGTGTAGAAGCGGCCGATCCGGGCGGCGGCGTCGCCCTGCACCAGCCGGTAGGTGCCGATGATGCCGCGCGGCCCGGATCCCCGCGCATGGTCGATCACCAGCAGGTGGTCGGCGACGGCGTCGAACATGTCGACGTCGCGCTGGGTCAGGCGCGCGCGCTCGTCGGGCAGCGCGCCCATCTCGTCGTAGAAGATGCGGTAGCGCAGCGCCTGTGCGGCGTCGCGCTCGGCGTCGGTCGCGGCGATCCGCACGCCGAGCTGGCCGGCCCGCAGCTCGCCGAAGCCGCTCCGCGCCGGTCCCGTCCCCACGCCCTGCACCGTCCCCGGCATCAGGGCGGCGGTGATCGGACTGGTGATGGTCATCGGTGCCTGGTCCCCGGTCTCGGGCCGTTCGGGGGCCCTGCCCTGGTCATGCCGGCCTGCGGACCCATGCTGGCGTGGGGATCCGTGACCGGGTCGGGATCCGGATGCCGGCGGCCGAACAGTTCCATGCGGTGCGACACCAGGTCGAAGCCCAGCCGGGCGGCGATCTGATGCATGAGCCGCTCGTGCTCGGCATCCTCGAACTCGATCACCCGGCCGCTGTCGATGTCGATCAGGTGGTAGTGGTGGCCGTGCTCGGTGGCCTCGTAGCGGGCGCGGCCGCCACCGAAGTCGCGCCGCTCCAGGATGCCCTTCTCCTCCAGCAGCCGGACCGTGCGGTAGACGGTGGCGACCGAGATGCGGCTGTCCAGGAGGGCGGCGCGTCGATACAGCTCCTCGACGTCGGGATGGTCCTCGGCCTCGGACAGCACGCGGGCGATCACGCGGCGCTGGCCGGTCATCTTCAGCCCACGGTCGATGCACAGGCGCTCTATGCGCGATTCCATCGCCCCACCAGCCGCAGCCATGCCACGCGGCGTAGCCGATCCGTGCCGTTATTGTCCAATCCGCCGCGACCGGACTGTTGCAGCGGCGCCACGGTGGGGATGGGGGGTGCGCGCCCGATCCACGGGGCCGCCGCCGGCGTCCTGCCGGGCTCGGTCAGGGCGTGGCGGACGCGGCGGACCCGGGATTGTTCGGGGCAGGCATCGCGACGATCTGTGGGGCCGGCACGGGCACGGCGATCCTGCCCGTCGGTCATCCCGGGTCCCGGATCACCGCATCGTCCGACCCCTCGTGAACACCCCCGCACCGCGACCGGCGTCGCGACCCGACAGGACCCCCACGCATGCCCGTTCCGCCCCCGACCGCCGTCCTCGACATCACCGCCGACACCTGCCCGATGACCTTCGTGCGCACCCGGCTGGCGCTCGACCGGCTGTCGCCCGGCGACGTGCTGGAGGTGCGGCTGCGTGGACCGGAGCCGTTGCGCAACGTGTCCGCCAACGCCGTGGCCCTCGGCCACGCGCTGCTGGACACCACGGCGCTTGAGGACGGGGCGGCGACCCTGCGGATCAGGCGACGCTAGGGCACCTGCACCCGATCAGGTGGTCTACCCAGCCGGGATCTGCCCTGGGTAGAGGACTCGTTCAGATCCACTCGCCCGTGATGGTGATGAGGGCGAGGCTGTAGAGTCAAAAACCAATCAGCCGGGTTTGACCCAACTTCGACACCAGGATCGAGCCTGAGGACGCGACAACGGTTGAGTGCCAGGCCCCGACCGGCGGATGGCCGAGTGCAGCCACGGTGACACACACCAGGCAGGAGCGGGCATCCGACACGGTAACCAACTGCACGGTGTCCATCTCAGGGGGAGGGTTCGGCGTTCGCGATCCTGTCGAGGTTGGCGATCATGCGCTTCAGCAGGGTGACGAGCTGCGCTGCCTCTTCCCTGCTCAAGCCGGCGAGTGCCTCCGAATTGCCTCGCAGCAGGACGTCGATCGCCCTGGGCAAACGCGCCTCGGCATCCCCTGTCAGGGTGATCAGGCTGCTCCGGCCGTCGGTCGTACTTGGCGTTCGCCGGACAAGGCCATCGCGTTCCATGCGGCCAAGCATCTGAGCCATCGACGGCTGCTCTATCCGCGCGAACCGGGCCAGGTCACGCTGGTTTCCGGCCCAGCCCTCCTTGAGGGCGACGAGCACCGGCAGATGGCCGACGCCGAAGCCCAAGGGCTTCAAACGTTGCTCGCTCAGGCGCGCGAAACCGCGGGCCACCAATCCGATCAGGTGCCCCGGCGTGGAAAGGACGTCAGATGGCCGCTTCGCCACTTGCATAGGTTCCTATCTTTGTACATAGGTGCCAATGTATTTGGCCACGGCGTCGGCAGCAAGGCTGCGGCCAGGCCGCGACAATGGCGGACATGGCGGGAGAGGTGAGCGATGGAGACCGACCCGTGGGGGCGGCCGCCGCGGGGGGGGCGGGGGGGCGGGGGGGGGGGGGGGGGGGGGGGGGGGG
>CAXUBN010000151.1:5024-5875 GCA_964249255.1 uncultured Acetobacteraceae bacterium
AAATTGGCGGAATTGGGGGGTGTGGTGTGCGTTGTATACCGACCGGGCGCCTAACCTGCTGGTGGGGCGACGGCCTCGTGCTGCGGATGGAGCTGCGCGAGTTGCAATCCCAGGCGAAGGAGCAAGGGGATGGATGACGATACCGATTTCCTGCGCACGCTCTACGCGGCGTTCAACCGGAGGAATGTGCCGGCCGCCGTGGCGATGATGGGTGCGGAGGTTGAGTGGGCCAACGGGCAGGACGGAGGCCATGTGCAGGGGCGTGAGGCGGTTCGCGCCTACTGGACGAAGCAATGGGCGGCCATCCAGCCCCGTTCGATCCCTTGACCATGACCCGGCGCGGCGACGGAACGACGGCCGTCGAGGTGCACCAGGTCGTTCACGACCTCGCCGGTGAGCTGCTCCTGGACGAGAGGGTTGGCCACGTCTTCCGCATCAGGGACGGCCTTGTCGTCCACTTCGACATCGAGAACGCTGGGGGCCTCTCGACCCTTGCCCATGACTGAGCCGAGTGCCGCCGCCGTGAGATACCCCTGACGGCCGCTCACCACCAAGCTCAGCGGCCGGGCCAATTAGTTTCGACCCCGAGTGGCGGCCTGTCGCTACCCCGTCTCGCCGCAGGGGCGGCTCAACAGCAGCGCGTCGCTCCCGTCGGGGTAGTAGCGCGGGCGTCGGCCCACGGCCGCGAAGCCGGCGCCGCGATACAGCGCCGACGCCGGATCGTTCAACACCGACACCTCCAGGAACAGCGATCGCGCGCCGCGAGAGGTCGCCTCCCCGATCAGCTCTGCCAGCAGGGATCGGGCGATGCCGCGGCGGCGCATCCGCGGCGGCACGCCGATCAACAGGAC
>CAXUBN010000151.1:5885-6170 GCA_964249255.1 uncultured Acetobacteraceae bacterium
TCCCTCGAGCAGCAGGACCTCGGCCTCGTCGGCGGCCACCCTCGCCAGCGCCAGCCCCCCGGGCTCGCCGCCGACGTCCGCGACGACGGCGAAGCAACCCGGCGTCGCCAGCAGCGCCGCCATCGCCGTTTCATCCCAGGTGTCGGCGGGCGGGACACACGCGGCATGCAGCTCGGCCAGGATGGGGGCGGCGACGGCGCCGGCCAGGATCATGGAACGGTCCGGGGTCCCGGCAGCCGGGCCTCCGGCGGATCGACGTAGTGCGGCTGCGCCGGACGCGGCGGC
>CAXUBN010000152.1:0-1366 GCA_964249255.1 uncultured Acetobacteraceae bacterium
CCCCAGGCCCGATCGGCTGGCGCCGGATCGCCCTGATGGGCTGCTTCGGCTTCGCCTCGGGGCTTCCGCTCTACCTCACCTTCTTCACGCTGCAGCAATGGCTGAGCGAGAGCCACGTGTCCCTGCGCACGATCGGCACCGCGGCCCTGGTCGGCCTGCCCTACCTGTTGAAGTTCCTGTGGGCGCCGTTCCTCGACCGGTTGCCGCCGCTCCCGTTCCGTCGGCTCGGCCGCCGCCGCGGCTGGATGCTGCCGATCCAGCTGCTCCTGACCCTGACCCTGGCCGGCATGAGCCTGTGCCATCCCGAGCGGGCGCTATCGCCGGTGTTCGCCGCCGCCTGCACGCTGGCCTTCCTGTCCGCGAGCCAGGACGTCACCATCGACGCCTGGCGCATCGAGACCTTCCCCGGGCCGGCGCAGGCCACCGTCCTGGCCGCCTACAGCTGGGGCTACCGGATCGCCATGCTGTGCTCCAGCGCCGGCGCGATCGGCATCGCCTCGGAGGTTGGCTGGCATCAGGCCCTGCTGGCGATGGCGGCATTGAGCCTGGTCGGGCCGATCCTGGCGCTCTGCGTCCACGAGCCGGCGGCCGTCCCGGCGGGCGGCGGTCCCGGCTGGCGTGCCGCCCTCCGCCGACAGTTCATCGATCCGTTCCGCGACCTACTGGGCCGAGACGCCGCCCCGGTGCTGATCGCCCTCGTGCTCCTGTTCAACCTCGGCACCCAGCTTGCCGACAGCATGGCCTACCCGTTCTACCACGGGCTTGGCCTGAGTCCGCCCGTCGTCGCCAGGGCAAACGGCATCCCGCTGCTCCTCGCGGCCCTCGCCGGCGCCACCGGCAGCGGTCTGCTGGCCAGGCGAATCGGCCTCGGCCGCACCCTGGTGCTGTCCGCCTGCCTGCAGATGCTGTCGATCGGGCTTTACCTGGGTCTGATCGCCGCCGGCCCGTCCCGGTCGATGCTGCTGCTCAAGGTGACGGTGGAGAACTTCGCCGAGGGCCTCGCGCAGACCAGCTTCGCCGCCTTTCTGTCCCGGCTCTGCTCGCTCCGCTACACCGCCACCCAGTTCGCGCTGCTGTCGTCGCTGGCCCCGGTCGCCTGGCGCACCCTGGGCGGCACCACGGGCCTCATGGCCGAGCAACTCGGTTGGACCGGCTTCTTCCTGCTGACGGTCGTCGCCTGCCTGCCCGGCATCGTGATCATGCTGATCCTGCTGCGGCGCTACCCCGGGGGACTGCCGCCGGTGGCATAGGAAAGGCCAGGGCGCTGCCCTGGACCTGCCAAGGGCCGCAGGCCCTTGGAACCCGACTCTTGAGATTGGATTGCAAAGGCTCTGCCTTTGCCGGGGTCCAGGGGCAGGGCCCCTGG
>CAXUBN010000152.1:1376-5895 GCA_964249255.1 uncultured Acetobacteraceae bacterium
TTGAGTTTCTCTCGCCCCGCCTCGCCCTGGGCCGGGCGCCCCGCGCCGCCCCCCGGCTCTTGATTGGAGGCTTCATGCCCTTCCGCCCCTCGACGGCCCATGCCACCCTTGGCGACCCCTTCTTCGACCCGGTGCAGCCGGCCGTCTTCCCCCGCCACCTGTTGCGCTACCGCAACCAGGTGCAGGCGGCGCGCCTTGGCCTCGATGCGCTGGACGATGTGGCCTGGATCCGCCACTTCGGCCGGTTCGAGCCGCTGCTGGGCTCACTGCCGCAGCCGCTGGCGCTGCGCTATCACGGCCACCAGTTCCGCAACTACAATCCCGATCTCGGGGATGGCCGCGGCTTCCTGTTCGCCCAGTGCCACGACCTCCTCGACGGACGGCTGCTCGACCTCGGTACCAAGGGCAGCGGCCGCACGCCCTGGTCGCGCGGCGGCGACGGACGGCTGACCCTGAAGGGGGGCGTGCGCGAGGTGCTGGCGACCGCCATGCTGGAGGCGCTGGGCGTCGACACCTCCAAGAGTTTCTCGCTGATCGAGACCGGCGAGGCGCTGCAGCGCGGCGACGAGCCGTCGCCGACCCGGTCGGCCGTGCTGGTGCGGCTCAACCATTCGCACATCCGCATCGGCACCTTCCAGCGCCTGGCCTTCCACCGCGACGAGGGCGCCCTGCGCCGCCTGCTGGACCACACCGTCCGCACCTACATGCCCGAGGCCTGGCGCGACGACGAGGCGGCGCGTGCCACGGCCTTTCTCGCCGAGGTCTGCCGGCGCGTCGCCGCCACCGGCGCCGACTGGATGCTGGCCGGCTTCGTGCACGGCGTGCTCAACACCGACAACATCAACGTCACCGGGGAAAGCTTCGATTACGGCCCGTGGCGGTTCCTGCCGACCTATCAGCCGGAGTTCACCGCGGCCTATTTCGACACCGGCGGCCTGTACGCCTTCGCGCGTCAGCCCGATGCGCTGCTGTGGAACCTGATCCGCCTCGCCGAATGCCTGTTGCCGCTGGCCGAGGCGCCGGCGCTGGAGGCGGTGCTGCACGGCTTCGACGCCGCGTTCCAGGGATATCAGACGACGGCGATGCTGCGCCGCCTGGGGCTGGCGCCGTGCGGTCCGGAACCGGATGCCGTCCTCGTCCGCACGGTCTGGACGGCGCTGCGCGAGTCCCAGGTCGGGTTCGAGCGCTTCTTCCACGACTGGTATGGGGGCCAGGCGCGTCCGGGCTGGCAAAGCCCCGACTATACGGGCGAGTCCTTTGCCCCGCTGCGAGCGCTGCTGACCGGCTACCGCCCACGCGAGGATGCCCGCCTCGACCATCCCTATTTCACCGACGGCGCGCCCTGCACGATGCTGATTGAGGAGGTAGAGGCGATCTGGGCACCCATCGCCGCCGACGACGACTGGTCCGCCTTTCACGCCAAGCTGGCTGACATCGCCACCATGTCCGATGCGCTGGGAACGGGTCGTCCCGAGAACCCGGAGGCGTGACCGCGAGCGTTCCTAGACCTCGATCTGCCCCCGCATGCCCGGCCAGTCGGAGTAGCCGGTCGAGCCGCCGCCATACCAGTATTCCTTGGGCGCCTCGGCCAGCGGGGCGCCGGAGCGCAGCCGGTCCACCAGGTCGGGATTGGCCAGGAACGGGCGGCCGAAGCTGAACAGGTCCGCATCACCCTGCGCGATCGCTCGCTCGGCCAACGGGACGGTGTACCCGTTGTTGCCGATCCAGGTGCCGGCGAAGCGGCGGCGGAGCGCCGCGAAGTCGACGTCGGCCGGATGCGCGCGGGTCTGCTGCGTCACGCCCTCGATCACGTGCACGTAGGCCAGGCCGATCTCCGACAGCGCGTCGAGGTAGGCGCCATAGGTGCCCATCACGTCGCCGGTCAGCGCGATCTCGCCCGGCATGGTGGTGGCGGGCGAGATGCGGATGCCGACCCGCTCGGGGCCCCACACCTCCACCACCGCGCGCACCACCTCCAGCGGGAACCGCAGCCGGTTCTCGGGCGAGCCGCCGTAGCGGTCGGTGCGCAGGTTGGTGCTGTCGCGCAGGAACTGCTCCAGCAGGTAGTTGTTGGCCGAATGCACCTCGACGCCGTCGAACCCGGCCGCCTTCGCGCACATGGCCGCGTGGCGGTAGTCCTCCACGATCGCCTCGACCTCGGTCGTCGACAGCGCGCGCGCCGTCACCAGCTCCTGCAGGCCGCTGCCGGTGTAGGCCTGGCCGGTGGGCTTGATCGCCGACGGCGCCACCGGCAGCGCGCCGCCCGGCTGCAGGCTCGGATGCGAGATCGCCCCGGTATGCCAGAGCTGCATCACCATCAGCCCGCCCCGCGCGTGCACCGCCTCCGTCACCGGCCGCCAGGCTCCGACCTGCGCCTCGTTCCAGATCCCGGGCGTCAGCGCATAGCCGCGTGCCTGCGCCGAGATGTTGGTCGCCTCCGAGACGATCAGCCCGGCATCCGCGCGCTGCGCGTAGTAGCGCGCCGCGAAGGGCGGCGGCACGCCGTCGTCGTCGCTGCGGCTGCGCGTGAGCGGCGCCATGACGATCCGGTTCCCGAGTTCCAGCGCACCGGCGCGATGGGGCTGGAACAACGGGCTGTCGGCGTTGACGGACATGAAACCTCCGGGTGCTGGGGGACGGACGAGCCGCGGCCCGCATCGGAGTGCAACTCCGCCGCCGCCCGTCCGCCCCCGGCTTGGATCACGACGCGGGCTAACTTTTCTGTCATAGATCCCGCCGTATTCACCCATGGCAGTCTGTGTGGAGGCGGCTGGTGGACCACCTATCGAGACCGGGACTTCCCAAGCCCGACGCCGTGCTGCTGCGGCTGCGGCTGATCGGCCGCATGGAGGCGGTCACGCTCAACAACGAGAGCGTGCTGCCGCTCGGCCGCAAGACCCGCGGCCTGCTGGCGGTCCTGGCCCTGTCGGGGCGCCGGCCGGTGCTGCGCTCGCGGCTGGCCGAACTGCTGTGGAGCCGCCGCTCGGAGGAGCAGGCGCGCGCCTCGCTGCGCCAGGAGATCCACCGGCTGCTCGACGCGCTGAGCCCGGTCGGCGCCGACGTGGTGACGGTGGAGCGCCACACCCTGGCGCTGAAGCCGGCGCTGACGGCGGTGGATGCCGAGCGCATCCTGAACGCCACCGTCAACGGGGCGGAGAACCTGCCGCCGATCGAGGGCGTGCTGCTCGACGAGCTGACCGGCACCGACCCGGCGCTGGACGCTTGGCTGCTGGCCGAGCGCAACCGCCTGCGCGAGCACTCCACCCGGCTGTTCGAGGACCTGCTGGGGCGCCGGCGCGATCCGCAGGGCGCCCTGGCGGCGGCGCGGCAGCTGCTGCTGCTCGACGAGTTGCACGAGGGGGCCTGGCGGGCGCAGATCGAGGCCTTCCTGGCGCTGGGCGAGAACGGCCTGGCGCTGCAGGGGGCCGAACGCTGCGCCGCCGCCTTTGCCGAGCACAACGGCGCCGAACCGGGTCCCGAAACGTTTCGGCTGCTGTCGAGGCTCATCCGCGGGTCCACCGGCCCGGCCGAGGGCGGCGATGCCGGATCGGTCGCGGCATCGGGGGTCGTGCGGCCGGCCGAGCCGCCGATGGTGTCGGCAGGGACGGCGGAAGCGCCCGATCGGGACGATGCCGCCCCGCCCGCGTGGCCGGAGCGTCCGGTGTCGCTGGCCGGGGCCGGCCGGACGCTGCGGCGCGATCCGCAGGGCGGGGTGCCGCTGGTGGCCGTTCTGCCGCTGCTCGACCTCAACGGGGGCACGGGCGCGCGCGGTGCCGACCGCGACGGGCAGGGCGACGTCCTGACCCACGGCCTCGCCGACAACCTGGGCGTCGGGCTGATCCAGTACGGGCGGCTCAGGCTGCTGGGTGGCAGCGAGCTGGGCGAGGCGCTGGCGCAGGGGCGCGACGACCCGCTGCTGCGTCGGCGCTTCGGGCTGGACTACGTGCTGGACGGCACCGTGCAGCACGGCGGCAACGACCGGGTCCGGGTGATCCTGCGCCTCACCGACATCCGCCAGCACGGCCAGATCGTCTGGGCGCAGCGCTTCGACGGGCCCGGGCACGATCCGCTCGCGCTGCAGGACGCGGTCACGATGCAGGTGGTGGCCCGGCTGCCCTGGGAGATCGCGCTGGTCGAGGCGCGGCGGCTGCGCCACCGGCCGGTGGCCGAGCTCGACCCGTTCGGGGTCGTGATGCGCTGCATCGGCCACATCCTGACCGGTGACCGGCAGAACAACGACCGGGCCTGCGCCATCCTGGCCGGGCATCCCGGCCAGGACCCGCACGACGCGCTGCCCGCCCTGGCCGCGGCGGCCGCGCACCTGATGCGCAGCCTGCAGCGATGGGGGGATCCGCGACAGGAAGCGGCGCTGGCCGGGCAGCAGGCCAGCCTGGCGGTGCAGCGCGAGCCGCAGCGCCACGGGGCGCAGATCATGCGCGGCCTGATCCGCAGCGAGCTGGAGGACGAGCCGGACCATGCGCTGGCCCTGCTGGACCGCACGCTGAACCAGTTCCCGCAC
>CAXUBN010000152.1:5905-6147 GCA_964249255.1 uncultured Acetobacteraceae bacterium
CATCGGCGTTTCCGCTGGTGCGGCTGGGCCGCCTGGACGAGGCGGCGGAGCGCCATGCGCGCTACAAGGCGCTGTTCCCGACCCACCCGGCCGACCTGCTGCTCGACCAGCCCGGCATCGCCGTGCCGCTGCTGGCGGGCCGGTTCGAGGAGGCCGCCGACCGCGGCATCGCCGCCGCCGAGCTGCGGCCGGGCTTCGTGCCGAACCTCGTGCCGTGCCTGTCCGCGCTGGGGCACCTGCAC
>CAXUBN010000153.1:0-6114 GCA_964249255.1 uncultured Acetobacteraceae bacterium
GTATCAGCCGGGACGGGTCGGCGAGGTCACGCGGATCAACACCCGGCTGGCGGCGATCGGGACGGAGCAGGCGGCGGCGGAGGAAAGCTGGCTGGAGGCGGAGGGGGAGCTGGAGGCGGTGTCGTGACGGGCGTCGGGGCCGCGGACCGGCGGCGCGTCAGGCGGGCGGCTTGAGGAATGGCGCCATCTCCGGCCCGCCCGTCCCGGCGCCGGATAGCGGATCGCCGCACGGGTTACCGTAGCAGCCGCAAGCGCGGCGATCGTCCTGGTCGAGCACGTTGCCGATGGCCATCAGGAAGCTCCCTTGCCAGGCCGTTCGCGACGGTCCCGGCGGGGCCAGGCTGCTCCGGAGATCACGACCCGCGCGTCCATCGCCTCCCCAAGCGTTCGCCGCTTATCCACATGGGCCGACGGACTCAGGGGTGCGATCCGGATAGCAGGCATCTCGACGGCTGGGTATCGGGTGGCGGGTCAGCATGCGGTCGGCCTCGGTGGTGCGGGAGCGGAGGCTACGCTGTCCCAAGGCGAAGGCGGCGGGGAAATCGCATGAAGGGGCGGCTCGACGAGGAGCTGGAGACAGGCCGGCGTGGTGTCATGAAATGGTGTCATGGACCTGCGCCAGAGGCTTCGCACCGGGAACGGTCGTCGGTGAGCGTTCCAGGGAGGTGCTTCGCCCGATGCCCTCGCGCGGGGATCGACGGTTGATGGGGACGGGTCAGGTCAGGAGTCGGGTTTGTTCCCCCTGTCCGGCGATCAGCGCGACCGCCTTCCTGTCGAAGGAGGCGAACACCTCGCCGCCGAGCCAGCGGCCCTCGTGGGCGATCAGCCCGTCGGCGAAGTCGCCGCCGGCCTCGAACACGGCCAGTCCGGCATCCACGGCCGGACGGTCGACGGCGACGTTGGCGGCGCCGAGCAGCGCGCGCAGGGCGGCGGAGATGTCGGGCTGGCCGAAGCCGTAGACGCGGCGCAGCACCCAGACGAGTTCGCACAGGCAGGGAAGCGGGACGGCGATCAGCTCGGCGTCCCGGAGGAGGGTCGCGGCCGCCTTTGCCTGTCGCACGTCGTCCCGGACGACGGCCCGGACAAGGACGTTGGTGTCGGCGGTGACCCTCATTCCCGCCCGGTCCAGCCGGACGCGGCCGCCTCGTCGATCTCGTCCAGGCTCGCCACCGTCGCGGTCTTGCCGGCGAGCAGGCCGAGGAAATCCTCGATCGTGCCGGCGGGCCTGGCCGCCCGGAGCGACACCCGCCCGTCCGGCAGCTTGTCCAGCTCGATCCTGTCGCCGGGGCGGATACCGAGGTGGTGCAGCACGTCCTTGCGGAACGTGACCTGGCCCCGTGCGGTGACGGTCAACGTCGTCATGGTCGCCTCCTTGTTGGGGATGGAGTAATGCGGATCTGCATTACCTTCAAGAGGGAGGCCTAACGTCGGCATACCATCCCACGATGAAGGGCGCGGACGGTTGCCGACCGGATCCTCCACCGGCCGTTCGAGGTGCCGTCGCAGACCGTGCAGGGGATATCCGCGGGACGTCGGATGGCCGAATGGGAGCATCGACGCCACACCGTGCAGGCAGTCGCCGGGCGCACGTTCCTCGCCGGATGGTGGTCGGTTTGGCACAAGATCGTTGCAATTAGGACGTGTCATGCTGACCGGCAACATCCGTAACAAGGTCGACCAGATCTGGCACAGCTTCTGGACCGGCGAGATCACGAACCCGCTCGAGGTCATCGAGCAGATCACCTACCTGCTGTTCATCCGGCGGCTAGACGAGGTGCAGACGGTGGAGGAGCGACGGACGGCGCAGACGCGGCAGTCGATCGGCCGGCGGGTGTTTCCGGAGGGCAGCGATTTGCGTGGCCCGGCCTACGAGGATCTGCGCTGGGGGCGTTTCCGGCATCTCGCGCCGTCGGAGATGTTCGTGGTGGTTGGCGAGCACGTGTTCCCGATCCTGCGCGCGCTGGGCGGGGACGGATCGACCTATTCGCACCACATGCGGGACGCGCGCTTCACCATCCCCACGCCGGCGCTACTGTCGCGGGTGGTGGACATGCTCGACGGCGTGCCGATGGAGGATCGCGACATCAAGAGCGACCTCTACGAGTACAGGCTCGGCAAGATTGCCACCGCCGGGCAGGCCGGGCAGGTCCGCACGCCGCGGCACATCATCCAGCTGATGGTGGAGATGACGCCGCCCGGGCCGCGCGACGTGATTGTCGATCCGGCGTGCGGCGCGGCCGGATTCCTGGTCGCGGCCGGCTAGCACCTGCGCCGGCAGCATCCCGGCATGCTGCGCGTCTAAGCTGGTATCAAAGCCGGACGTTGCTCATCCAGGACCGGCCAGCCCGCGATCCAAAACTCAACCTCAGAGCTTTCGCGTCCCATTGTGTCAAAGCGAAATTCTACCCGTCGCGAGTCATCCAATCCCTTGATCCTTTCAAGCAAAAAGCGGATATTATCATCCGTGTGGCGGCGAGGATTTATTGAGGTGATGATCATATATCGGTTCTGCCACCTCTGAAGCTTATGGATGTCGCTTTGAATACTCGGAAGCTGCCGTTCCCCGGTAACGCCAGTCCAGTTTTTCAATTCGAAATAGTGCATGTCGTTATCGCACTTCAACGCTATATCGGTATGATCATGCTTTTCTAAATCGGCATGCCACATTGGCAGGATAGCTCTCCAGATTATGAACTGATGGTGGCGCTCGTTCTCGATCAGGGGCAAGCCGCCCGTCTCTCCTCTATGATGGACAGCCCCACGAATTGCACAGTCTTCGCTTTGCAATGCCAGTCCGCCAAGGATTACCAATTCGCGTAGAGCAGAGCGGTTCATTCTAATGGCTCCTCAGACGGCCCAGCATGCCGTCTACGATGTGGCCACGTCCAGTCTCGTCTCGAATATGGCTTCTTCGTCGTGGGCGCCCATTTCGCAGGACGCTTCGATGAGCGGGAGGGTTGAAGCCCCGCGTTCCATGTCATCAATCATCGGTCTCAACGGCTGTTCACGATCTGCTTTCGCGTCAACAAGCAGCACTTGCCTACGTCGTGAGGATTGTCATTTTTCCGGTATCATGTAGCGCCCGCCACCACGGCTAAGCCGTTGATGGAACTACATATACCGAGGCTGCCCGCCCTTAGCGGGTGGGACTACGGGGAATGGGGTACGAGACTGGACTGCGTTCTATCGACGGGGCGTTGCGGGGCCGGATAGAGTGGCTCTGCAAGTGGGCTATCGTGATGATGGCGGCACTAACTGCAATCATATCAATCAACAATTTGCGGCAGCGTTGGCATCTCGAACAAGCGCAGGTTATCCATCGGGACAGATTCGTTGAGCGGGACGGAGAATGTATAACCAAATATCCCACTTTTATCGAGGTGCCCGTATGCCAGCTGATAAAAATACCCAGTTTGATGAAAGACGCGGGAGCTAGAAAACTTATATGTAACACAGCCATACAAGTAGAGTTCGATAGCTGGTTTATTATCAGCTTGCTTAATAATCTGGTCAGCGGCCAGCCGACTAACGATCCATGCAACGTTTCCGATAACCTGATTATCAAGGTCGACTGGTTGTTGTCCGGGAAATATAACCCGGCCGCTTGGGTCGGCTGCTTTTTGGAAGCAAGCCCGTTTCTGTGCCCCCCGCACGTCATAATGTTTGTTGCCAACCGGATAGGCCACTATTGTGGCGGACACTTCGGTTGCCGGTTCATGGCCAACGTTCTCTGCCGAAATCTTAAAGTGAAGTCCACCGATACCATCGTTAAACCAACTTTTAATCCCTTCTGCTATAGATACAGTGACTTTAAGCCAGGGGCGTTGTTCATCCCGCATCTCGGCAAGAGTATTTTCAGCAGCGTTAGCTTGCCGCCGACTTTGCTGCCAGCCAGCGATGGCAAAACCGGCAGCTATGCAAGCAGCTATAGTAGTGACAAGGACGAGCCCAAGCGAACCAACAGCTATCTTTTGCTCAAAGGTGTGATGCTCTCCATCATTGGGGTATGTATAGTCTCGATAACGATGGGATGGAGGATGCTTAGTCCGTTTTTTGATATTTTCATTTGTTTGATTGGTTGCGCCGCTATTATCTATGGCATCGCGTTGGCGTTTGGCTAGGCGCGAAAGCCGAGATGGTATCAAGATAACTACGAGGGCTTCCTTAACCGGACGGTATGGCACCCGATTGCCTCCAAGCACTGCACGAAGAACAGGCCGTGAAGAGGCCTCATGCGATCTTATACCAACGGCGGCGGTCTTTGACTCGGGCAAGATTCCCAAATCGTTGTTGACGTAATTCGTTGGCCTCCACGGTGTGGGAGGCTGGGATGGCGATCGCGATCGAACGGACGGAGCTGGATGCGGCAGGGCTGCGGCGGGCGGCGGCACGATCCCGCGACGCCAACGCGGCGCGGCAGATGCTGACCCTGGCGCTGGTGCTGGACGGGCACAACCGCACCGAGGCCGCCCGGGCGTGGGGCATGGACCGGAAGACGCTGCGGGACTGGGTGCACCGCTACAACGAGCTTGGACTGGCCGGGCTGTGCAGCCGCATCCCGGCTGGACTCAGGCTGTGCCTGATGCCGGACCAGGAGGCGGAGGTGGCGGCAATGGTCCGTGCGGGCCCGAGCCTGGCCGAGCTGGGCGTGGTGCGCTGGCGCCGCATCGACCTGTCGCGCGTGATCGAGGCACGGTTCGGCATCCACCTGGCTGAGCGCAGCGTGGGCGACATGCTGCGTCGCCTGGGCTTCCGGCGCCTCACCGCACGCCCACGTCACGTCGGCCACGATGCCGATGCCCAGGAAGCGCATAAAGAACTTCGCCAGCCTGGTCACCGCCCGATGCCCGGGCCAAGCCGGTCGAGCTGTGGTGGCAGGACGAGGCCAGGGTCGGCCAGCAGGGCACCCTGACCCGGCTCTGGGCCTGGCGCGGATCACGACCGCCAGCACCCCGCGACTGCCGCTACGCATGGGCCTACCTGTTCGGCGCCGTCTGTCCAGCGCGCGGCATCGGGGCCGCCCTGATGCTGCCTCACGTCGGCACGGAGGCCATGAACCTGCACCTCGCCGAGATCAGCAGGCACGTCAGCCCTGGCGCCCATGCCGTGGTCACCCTCGACGGCGTAAGCTGGCACCAGCCGGGCGGCGCGCTGAGGGTGCATGACAACATCAGCCTACTGCCGTTACCACCCAACAGCCCGCAGCTGAACCCGCAGGAGAACATCTGGCAGTATCTGCGCCAGAACCACCTTTCCAACCGCATCTTCGACACCTACGACACCATCGTCGACGCCTGCTGCTACGCCTGGAACAGCCTCGCCGCACAGCCAGACCGCATCACCTCAATCGCCACACGCAATTGGGCAAAACAGGTCAAAGCCTGACGCCGTTGGTATGATACCGCGTTTTTCTTCTGGTGACCGATGACTGACGAGCGTCACGACCGCCCAACATCATCTGCCTCACGACTTCTCAAGCCTACACAGCATCAGCACGATCATCCGTACCGGGCATGAACGAACGCTGAAGTCACCTAGACCTTGGCGGCGGCGCGAACAGCCTACGTCCGTCATCAACCGAACCGTCGTTCGATGACGCCTGCGACCCGCAGGGCGTTGGCGATGATGGTGAGGGTCGGGTTCACGGCGCCGATGGAGGGGAAGAAGCTGGCGTCAGTGACGTAGAGGTTGTCCAGCTCGTGCGCCTTGCAGTCGAGGTCGAGCACGGAGGTGGCCGGGTCGGTGCCGAAGCGCAGGGTGCCGGCCTGGTGGGCGGTGCCGCTGAGCGGGATATCCTTGCCGAGGTAGAGGTCGCGGTCGATCAGCTTCGGCCAGGCGTTCATCGGCGCGAGCAGGCCCTCCAACTTGCCTTTCAGCCGGGTGGCGGCCTCCATGTTGGTCGGCTCGACGTTGAGCACGACCTTGCCGTCCCGATACGAGATGCGGTTCTCCGGAAGCGGCAGGTCCTCGCTCTGGAGCCAGAAATCGATCGAGTGCTCGGCCATCTTGTCGAAGGTCCAGCCGGGAACGAGGTTCATCAGCGCCGGCAGGGGCGCCTCGCCGCGGATCTGCTCGCCGTGCGAGGTCGCGCACATCTGGATGAGGCCGAGCGGG
>CAXUBN010000154.1:0-6101 GCA_964249255.1 uncultured Acetobacteraceae bacterium
GGGAGCGCCTGGCCGCCCTGGGGCGGGTGGCGGCCGGGGTCGCGCACGAGATCCGCAACCCGATCGGCTCGATGCGGCTGCGGGCGGAGAATGCCCTCGCCGGGGACGATATGCGGCGCCGCAGGGCGTTGAGCAGCATCCTGGGACAGATCGGCCGGCTCGACCGGCTTCTGGGCGAGCTGCTGGCGATGACCCAGGGACGCACGCCGGACCCGGTCTGGGTCAGGCTGGACCGGTTCCTGGAGGACGCGCTGCGAGATCACCAGGACGCGGCGGATGCGGCGCGGGTGGCGTTGCGCCTGGAGACGGACGACGCGCGGGTCCGGCTCGATCCCGAGATGATCGGGCGGGTGGTGGCCAACCTGCTGCGCAACGCGATGCGGGAAACGCCGGCCGGCGGCCGCATCGTCGTAACCGGTCGGCAACGTGGTGCCGAAACGGTCACGATCAGCGTCGCCGACAGCGGGCCGGGGGTCATGCCCGGCCTGAGCGGGCGGCTGTTCGAACCGTTCGTGACCGGGCATGCGGACGGCACCGGACTCGGCCTCGCCATCGCCCGCGAGATCGTCGCCGCGCATGGCGGCAGCCTGGAGCTGGACGATGCCGGGCCGGACAACGGCGCGCGGTTCACGATCACCCTGTATCCGGGCAGGCTGGACCAGGACGCGTCCGATCGCGACCCGTCGGGCGCGGTCGCGGTCGCGGTCGCCGCCAGGCGCGATCGGGAGGACGACGCTTGTCGGTGATCCTGATCGTCGACGACGACGACGAGCTGCGGGACAGCATGGCCGAGACGCTCGCCGATCTCGGCCACCGGCCCGAGCATGCGGCCAACGGCGAAGCGGCGCTGCGCAGGATCGCGCGCGGCGGGATCGACGCCGTGTTGCTGGACCTGCGCATGCCGGGCCTGGACGGGCTCGAGGTGCTGCGGCGCATCCGGGCGGCGGACCGCGACGCCGGCACGCTGATGCCCGTCGCGGTGCTGACCGCGGCGCCCACGGCCGCGAACACGATCGAGGCGATGCGGCTGGGCGCGGTGGACCACCTGGCCAAGCCGGCCGGACGGGATGCGCTGGCGTCCCTGGTCAGGGCGATGCTCCCCGAGGTCGCGGCCCAGCCGGTGGCGGCGGCACCGGTCGTGCGGGATGAGCTGGTGGGCGCGTCCGTCGCCATGCGCGAGGTGCAGAAGGCGATCGGCATGCTCGCCGACGGCGACGCCACCGTGCTGGTGACCGGCGAGACCGGAACCGGCAAGGAGGTGGTCGCGCGGGCGATCCACCGTCATGGCCGCCGGTCGCCGCGGCCGTTCGTCGCCGTCAACTGCGCGGCGATCCCGTCCGAGCTGCTGGAAACCCAGCTGTTCGGCCACGTGCGGGGCGCCTTCACCGGGGCGGTCGTCGACCGGCTCGGGTCGTTCCGCGAGGCGAACGGCGGTACCCTGTTCCTGGACGAGATCGGCGACATGGGCCTGCCCATGCAGGCCAAGCTGCTGCGCGTGCTGCAGGACCGCGTGGTGACCCCGGTCGGCGGCCGTGCCGCGCCGGTGGACGTGCGGATCATCGCCGCGACCCACCGCGACCTGTCGGCGCTGGTGCAGGACGGGCGGTTCCGCGAGGACTTGTTCTACCGGCTGCGCGTGGTTCCGGTGCATCTGCCAACGCTGCGCGAGCGGCTGGCCGACATCGTCCCCCTGGCCGAGCATTTCCTGGCCATGGCCGCCGGACCGGCGGCGTCCCGCCAGCTGGCTCCGGCGGCGGCGGCGCTGCTGCTGGCGCATCCCTGGCCGGGCAACGTCCGCGAGCTCGGCAACGCCATGGAACGCGCGGCGGCCCTGGCCCGCGGCCGCTTCATCACCGCCAACGACATCGCCTTCCTGTCGAAGGACCTGGATGGCGGCGGCGCGACCGACTGGCTGGACGGCGACCTGCCGACGGCGATGGCGCGGCTGGAGCAGGCCATGATCGAGCGCGCGCTGCTGGCGACCGGGGGGAACCGGGCGGAGGCCGCGCGTCGCCTCAACATCAACCGCCAGCTGCTCTACGACAAGGTCCGCCGCTACGGCATCGGCCTGTCGGGAAACCGGACGGAGGATGTCAACGCGGCTGACAGGCCGGATGCCGGGAGACCGGAAAGAACATAACGATCGCAACGGTTTACGCCCTGGCACGGACCTTGCGGTGTGTTGCCCATGATCGTCACGGCGAAGCGGCAGGGATGGCGGGCGCGACGATGCGCCTCGGGACGCGTGGTGGTCCGGCGGGATCGGGGGCATCCAGCCGGCAAGGGCGATACCGGACGTCCGCATCGTGTCGGCCGCGCGTCCGCCGCGCAGGATGACGTCGCCTCGGTGCGGTGCGGGCGGGGCTGCCCCGTCCTGTCTCGCATCCTGTCCCTGGCCTCATCCCTGGCCCTGACGCAGCTGACCGGCTGCGAGGTCGGCCCCGACCATCATCGGCCCGCCCTCGCGGTGCCGGGGCGCTACGAGGAGGGAACGACGGCGGCGCGCACGGCGGCCACCGCCACCACGGGCGGCGCGGCGCAGGCACTGGTGGCGGGAGCGGACCTCCCGGGCGACTGGTGGACGCTGTTCCGCTCTCCGGCCCTGTCGGCACTGGTGGCGCAGGCGCTGCGCGACAACCCGAACCTGGAGGCGGCGCGGCAGGCGCTGCAGGCCGCACGCGAGCTGGAGCTGGAGCAGAAGGGCACGCTGTTTCCGACGCTGTCGGGCCAGCTGCTCCGCGGCCGGCAGGAGATCCCGCTGTCCGACGAGGGGCCGCCGGCGCCCGCGGAATTGTTCACCCAATACGACGCGCAGCTGAACCTCGGCTACACCCTCGACGTGTGGGGCGGCCTGCGCCGGGCGATCGAGCAGTTCGGCGCGCAGGCGGACTACGGGCGCTACGAGCTGGAGGCGGCGGTGCTGTCGATCAGCGCCGGCGTGGTGATCAGCGCGATCCAGGCCGCCTCGCTACGGGGACAGATCGACGTCCAGGCCGCCCTGATCGGCTTCGAGCAGCGCCAGCTCGACACCGTGCGCCGGCAGTTCGAGCTGGGCGGCGCCACCGGCACCGACGTCGCCACGCAGCAGGCGCAGGTGGCGGAAGCGCAGACCGTGCTGGTGCCGCTGCAAACGCAGCTGGCGCAGGCGCACGACCAGCTCGCCGCCTATCTCGGCCGGGCCCCGTCGGAGGTGGCACTTCCGTCCATCACCCTGGACATGCTGACCCTGCCGGGCGCGGTGCCGGTCAGCCTGCCGTCGTCGCTGCTGGAGCAGCGTCCCGACATCCTGGCGGCGGAGGCGACGCTGCATGCGCAGACCGCCCTGCTTGGCGTGGACATCGCGCAACGCCTGCCGCAGGTGACGCTCACCGCCACCGTCGGCTCGGCGGCGGCCGACGTCCACCAGCTGTTCAGCCCCACCAACGGCCTGTGGTCCCTGGTCACCCAGGCGGCGCAGCCGATCTTCGACGCCGGCCAGCTGCTGCACCGGCAACGGGCGCAGCGGGCCGCGATGCTGCAGGCGGCGGCGCAATGGCGCGGCATCGTGGTGGGCGCGTTCCAGAACGTCGCCGACGTGCTGGCGCAGCTGCGGAACGACACGGTGAACCTCCGATACGCGCAGAGCGCGGCCGAGGCCGGGCAACGCGGCCTGTCGCTGGCCAGCCTGCAGTACAGGCTGGGCGGCGCGTCCTACCTCAGCGTGCTGACCGCCGAGCAGACAGAGCAGACGGCGGTGATCACCCTGATCCGGGCGCAGGCGGCGCGCTACGCCGATACGGCGCTGCTGTTCCAGGCCCTGGGCGGCGGCTGGTGGCACCGAAACGACCTGCCGCCCGCGCCGCCCGGCCTGCTGAGCTCGCCGCTGCCGTGAGCGCACCCGTTCCAGTTTCCCGCCATCCCGACCCGCGAGGCGCCATCATGACGCGGACACGCGCGCTACCCCTGCTGCTCCTGGTGCTGGCGGTGGCGGCCTACCCAGCCTGGCGACTCGCCCACCGCGCCATTGCGGTCACGCCGGCCCCGGAGGGACCCGAGCCGCCGCAGGTCGTGTCCGACTTCCCCGTACGGACGGAGCCGTGGCAGGACCGGCTCAAGGCATACGGGCAGGTGCGGGCGGTGCAGGGCGCCGAGCTGTCGGCGCCGGTGTCGGGCATCGTGGACGAGATCGACTTCCAGTCGGGGCAGGACGTCAAGGCCGGCACCGTGCTGATGCGCCTGCGCCCGTACGACGACCCGGCCAAGCTGCAGCAGCTGCAGGCCGAGGTGGCGCTCTACGCGGCCAACCTCCAGCGCGACCAGCGGCAGTTCGAGGCGCAGGCGGTGAGCCACGCGACGCTCGACCTCGACACCGCGAACCTGCGCAGCTTCCAGGCGCAGGCGGCGGCTCAGGCGCAGGCGATGGACGAGAAGATCGTGCGCGCGCCGTTCGGCGGCCGGCTCGGTATTCGTCAGGTCGACCTCGGCCAGTACCTGCCGCCCGGCACCGCGGTCACCACGCTGCAGGCGCTCGATCCGATCTTCGTCGACTTCTCGGTGCCGCAGCAGCAGGTGGCGGTCGTCCGGCCCGGCGAGGCGGTCGACGTCAGCATCGACACCTATCCCGGACGGGTGTTCCACGCGACCGTGCAGGCGCTGGACAGCCACGTCGATGCCGCCAGCCGCATGGCCTCGGTGCGCGCGAGCCTGGACAACCGCGACCATGCGCTGCTGCCCGGCATGTTCGCCGTCGCCCGCCTCGACGACGGCCCCGAACGGCGGGTGCTGGCGGTGCCGCAGGCGGCGGTGAGCTTCAACCCGTACGGCGACTTCGTCTTCGTGCTGACGCCCAGGGCCGGTGCCGCGGCGCCCGGCCAGCCTCCGGTGTTCCTGGCCACCTCGCGCGTGGTGAAGCTGGGCCAGCTCGAGGGCGACCGCGTGGTGGTGACGGCCGGGCTGAACGACGGCGACCTGGTCGTCACCGCGGGCCAGCTCAAGCTGCGCAACGGCGGCATGGCGGTGATCGACAACCGGATCGTGCCGTCCAACGCGCTGTCGCCCGACCCGCCGAACGAGTGAGGAGCGCCATCCGATGCGCCTGACCGACCTGTTCATCCACCGCGTCGTGCTGTCCTGCGTCGTGTCCATCCTGGTGCTCGTGTTCGGCCTGCGCGCGGAGCGGACGATGCCGGTCGCCGAGTTTCCCCACACCGTGAGCGGCGAGATCGAGATCGAGACCTCCTACAACGGCGCCGACCCGGCGACGGTGGAGGGCTTCGTGACCACGCCGCTGGAGGAGAAGATCAGCCAGGCGCAGGGCATCGACACCATGACCTCGGCCTCGAACTCGGGGTTGTCCGACATCACCCTGCACCTGAAGCTGAACCAGGACCCGGCGCGTGCCCTGGCGGAGGTCCAATCCTATGTCACCGCGGCGACGTCGCAGTTTCCGGCGGGCGTGCAGCAGCCCTCCATCAGCCTGCGGGGCGCGGGGGACCCGGTGGTGGAGTTCGCGGTCTACAGCGACGTGCTGTCGCCCCCCCAGGTGGCCGACTACGTGCAGCGCACGGTCGTGCCCCGGCTGCAGGCCATCCAGGGCGTGCAGACGGTTCGTTTCGGTCCCCAGTACCACGTGGTCATGCGCACCTGGCTCGATCCCGAGCGCCTGGCCGCCTACGGCCTGACGCCGGCCGACGTCTGGAACGCGCTGTCCAACAACAACCTCGTGACCAGCGTCGGCAACACGGAGGGAAGCTCGGTCGCCGTCAACCTCGACATCAACTCGAGCCTGCGGGACGCGGCGCAGTTCCGCGAGCTGGTCATCCGGCAGGACCGGCTGCGCATCGTCCGCCTGGGCGACGTGGCGCGGGTCGAGTTCGGCAGCGACCAGGGCGACAAGCTGGACATCAACAACGGGTGGCCGAGCGTCCACCTGAGCGTCAGGCCGACCCCGGACGCCGACATGCTGCGGGTCACCGCCGACGTCGAACGGCAGCTCGCCGACCTGCGCCGCCAGCTTCCGCCCTCCGTCCACATCATCGCCGTGGAGGACCAGGGCGACTACGTGCGCGCCTCGATCCGCGAGGTGGTGATCACGCTGGCGGAGTCGCTGGGGATCGTGGGGC
>CAXUBN010000155.1:0-6070 GCA_964249255.1 uncultured Acetobacteraceae bacterium
ACACGGAGGCGGCGCTGCGGGAGGCCGGCCTGACCCAGGGGGAGGTGGACGCGCTCGCCGCGGCCGGCGTCCTCGGGCCACGGGAGCCGGCCGCGTGACGGCTCCCGGTCATCGGTCGATACCCACGCCCGGGAAGCGCGACAATGCGAATCAGGATCGCGCGGACGTCCACGTGCCGTAGTTGGCGAGCAGGTCGGCCGGATCGCGATAAACGGCGACGCAACCGCCGTCGCGCAACGCCGCCTCGTCCATGCCGCCGCACAGCACGCCGATCGTGCGCAGCCCGGCCTTGGCGGCCGCCCGGGCGTCGTGCGGCGTGTCGCCGATCACCAGGATGGCACCGGGGTCCACGCCCGGGAGCCGCTGCAGGGCAGCGTGGAAGATATCCGGTTCCGGCTTGGACTTCTCCGCGTCCTCCGACGACACGTTCTCGTCGACCAGATCGGCGATGCCGATGATGGTCTTGTAGGTCTGCAGCTCGTCGGACTTCGATGACGTGGCGAGCAGGATCCTGATCCCGTCGGTCGACAACCGCCGCAGCAGGTCGGCCGCCTGCGGGAACGGGTGGAAGTGCGGCAGGAAGTTCGCCTTCAGCAGCTCGCCGCGGTGCGCCTCCAGCGCCTTCCCCCGCGCCTCGATCTGCTCGGGGGACCAGAATACCGGCAGCAGCTGGTCGCCCCCCTTGCCGATCTCCGGGCGCAGCACGGCGAACTCGATGTCCTCGCCAAAGTCATGGAACGCGTCCTGCCAGGCCTGGGCGTGCGCATCGACCGAGTCCAGCAACGTGCCGTCGACGTCGAAGATGACGGCCTCGATCACGGGCGGTGCATCGGTCATGGCGGCGTCTCCCTGGCGCCGAGGCTGCGGCGACCGGGGTAGGCAACGCGGGGGATGCGCCGGAGCGTCGGGCGCGCGCGGGAACGTGTCCTCGATCACGTCCGAGCGGGAGATGGCGATCTTGGTCACCGACGCCCGCTTCAACTCGCGCCACGAACGTCACATGCACGAGCACACCGGTCCGTCGACGTTCAAGATCGCGGTGATCGGGGTCGGACAGCGGCGGCCGTATCTCTGGCGGCCTACGGGCGGCGGCGGACGCGTTCGGCCGGGACCCGGTGGGTGAGTTGATTTCCCGATCGGCGGCTATCCCCTGGGCACAGTGATGCTGAACGCTTCCAACGTATCCGTGCCCGGCAGCGAGGAAGGGGGCGGCTGACGGCCCGGGGGACCGCGACTTCCGATTGGGGTCGGCCATCCCATCTGTGCGGCCATGCGACGAAAATCCACACCGGCGAAGGCTCAGCCGGACGCGCCCGTATCGTGCGTCCTGTGCGGGCGGTCGATCCCGCCCGGCGCCAAATCGTCCCTGCACCACCTGACGCCCCGGCTGAAGGGCGGCACCCACCTCGGCACGGTGCGGCTGCACCAGATCTGTCATTCCGCGATCCATGCCCGCTATACCGAGGCGGAGATCGCCCGCCACCTCGCGGCCCCGGAGCTGCTGCGGGACGACCCCGAGCTGAACCGCTTCGTCAGCTGGGTGCGAACCAAGCCGGACGATTTCCATGCCCCGACACGGCGCGCGCGGGGCCGCACGGCGAAATGGAAATGACGCGACCATCGCCATGGACGGCTGCTCCATCCGTCAACTCAACCGGCGTCATGTCCAGCACACGCCGCGAGTCACAGCCCCAGAACCGATGCCAACCCGGCCGCGACCAGCCCGAAGCCGAAGACACCCATCCCAAGCATGGCCAGCACCCGCATCGGCAGGACCCGGCCCAGCATCACCAGGGACGGCAGGCTGACCGCCGGCAGCGTCAGCAGGAGGGCGGCGGCTCCGGCGTCGCCAAGGCCCAGGCGTTGCAGCAGCTGCACCACCGGCACTTCCCCTGCGGTCGGGATCACGAACACGGTGCCGATCGCCGCCAACAGCGGCGGCAGCCAGGCGGCATGCCCGACCGCCGGGGTCATCGCCGGAAACAGCCATCCCCTCGCGGCACCCAGGACGAACACCAGAAGGACG
The DNA here is from genome assembly GCA_964249255.1 of uncultured Acetobacteraceae bacterium. Classification (GTDB taxonomy): domain Bacteria; phylum Pseudomonadota; class Alphaproteobacteria; order Acetobacterales; family Acetobacteraceae; genus Lichenicola. The sequence continues at coordinate 2,027 of CAXUBN010000155.1, forward strand.
TACTCCGGCACCAGCTGGACCGACAACCGTATCAGCGCCGCCCCGAAGGCCCGTACGAGGCCGCTCCGCGCGGCCTCGACACTCGCACTGGCCGGAAGCGGCGGCACGCCTCCACCGACCGGCAGCATCCGGGCGGCGACGTGGCTGAGCCCGAACACCAGCGGCACGCCCAGCGCCAGCCGCAGCGCCGCCCAATCCCATCCCAGCACCAGGCCGACAAACACCAGCGTCGCCGGGTTGACGACCGGGTTGGCGAGCCAGAAGGCCAGCACCGCTCCGGTATCGGCCTCGCTGCGGATCAGCCCGACGGCGATCGGGGCGGCGCAGCACGTACACATCATGGATGGGATCGCAGCGCCGGTGGCACGGGCCCGGGCGCCCCGTCCGGTGAACACGCGCCTGACCAAGTTTCGCGACAACAGGACCTGCACGCCAGCGCCGAGAACAAGCGCCAGCACAAGCGCCTTCCAAACCGATCGAAGGTAGGCGGTCGCAAAGTCGACACCGGCCGACAGCCCCACGGGCGGCGGAACCGCATCGGGACCGGTCAGGATGGACGGCCCGATGCCATGATGCGTGGCGGCGGCGAAACCGCGCAGGACATAGGGCTGCCACTTGACGTAGCCGAGGCCGATGACCGCCACCGCGACGAACAAGATCACCGGCAGCGAGGCCGAACGGCCCGCGAGCCTCCCCGCCGCACCCATGGACATACCCTCCTGATGACGGGACCGGCGACAACTCGACCGACGACATGGATGGCGGATGGGGTGGGATTCGAACCCACGGTGCGCTTGCACGCACGGCGGTTTTCAAGACCGCTGCCTTAAACCACTCGGCCACCCATCCCGGCAGGCCGGTTATGACTCAATCGCGCCTCCTGTTGAAGAAGGACGATCCGATCGCCGGCCTGAAGCCTGATCGGCGCATCACGCCATTGAAGCCCGAGGGCGGCGGTGGCATGACGCCCCTCCCCCGCGGGCTTGGCGGGCGGCAGGTTTCTTGCTTGGCTGCCGAGCGGACAACAGCATCAGGTGGACGGGATGACACCGACGCGCCTGAACCCGGCCTGCAGCGGCCGACCCGACGGCACGGCTGCCGCGCGATGAGCGATGCCGGCACGATCACCGGCACCGGACCGGCGGACCTGTTCGCGGCCTACGGCGATCGGCACAGCTTCTGCGAGATCATGAAGGCGGCGGACCCGGACCAGCCGACGGTCCGGCTGATCCGCGAGCGGCTGGGCGGCATGGAGGTCGACGAGCTGCGCCGCCGTGCCGCGGCTGCGGAGGCGGAACTCTATGACCTGGGCATCACCTTCACGGTCTACTCCGACCGCGACGCCATCGACCGCATCCTGCCGTTCGACCTGATCCCGCGCGTGCTCACCGCCGACGAGTGGGACGTGATCGAGCGTGGCGTCACCCAGCGCGTCACCGCGATCAACCAGTTCCTGTGGGACGTCTACCACGACCAGCGGATCCTGGCCGACGGCGTGATCCCGCGCGAGCTGGTGCTGGGCAACAGCAACTTCCGGCCGGAGATGATGGGGGTGGACGTGCCGCTCGGCGTCTACGTGCACGTGAACGGCACCGACATCGTGCGCGACGACACCGGCCGCTTCCTGGTGCTGGAGGACAATGCGCGGACGCCGTCCGGCGTGTCCTACGTCATCGAGAACCGGCACATGATGCTGCGCGCACTCCCCGACCTCGCCGCCGGGATCGCGCTCCGCACGGTGGACGAATACGGCGTGCGGCTGCAGCAAGCGCTGGCCGAGGTGGCACCCGCCGGCGTGTCCGACCCGCAGGTGGTGCTGCTGTCGCCTGGCATCTATAACGCGGCCTACTTCGAGCACGTGTTCCTGGCGCGCGAGATGGGCGTGCCGCTGGTGGAAGGGCGCGACCTGGTGGTGGAGAACCACCGCGTGTTCATGCGCACCGTCGCCGGGCCGCAGCCGGTCCACTCGATCTATCGCCGACTGAACGACGACTTCCTCGATCCCGACGTGTTCCGGCCGGACAGCCAGCTCGGCGTGCGCGGACTGGTGGAGGCGTGGCGGCGCGGCAACGTGGCGATCGCCAATGCCGTGGGCACCGGGGTCGCCGACGACAAGGCGATCTACGCCTTCATGCCGCGGATCATCCGCTACTACCTGGACCAGGACCCGATCCTGGACAACGTCGAGACCAACATCTGCCGCGAGCCCGAGGGCCTGCGCTACACGCTGGACAACCTCGAGCGGCTGGTGGTGAAGCCGGTGGGCGAGTCCGGCGGCTACGGGCTGATCATCGGACCGCACGCGTCGCGCGCGGAGCTCGCCGACTTCCGCGCCAGGCTCCAGGCCGATCCGGCGAACTACATCAGCCAGCCGGTGGTCAACCTGTCCACGTCGCCGACGCTGTGCGAGCACGGCGTGGAAGCGCGGCACGTCGACCTGCGCCCCTTCGCGGTGACCGGCGCCTCGACCTGGGTGCTGCCGGGCGCCCTGTCGCGGGTGGCGCTGAAGAAGGGGTCGCTGGTGGTCAACTCGTCGCAGGGCGGCGGCTCCAAGGATACCTGGGTGCTGGCGTGAGGAGGCTGGGGTGAGCGTCGTCCCCGAGCCGCTCCGCGGCCAGGCGCTGCTGTCACGCTACGCCGAGAGCACGGTCTGGCTCGCGCGATACATGGAGCGGATCGAGAACCTGGCGCGCGTGCTCGATGTCACCGAAAGCTTCACCCGCACCAGCCAGGTCGAGAACGGCTGGCGCTCGGTGATCCAGATCAACGCCGACGAGGGCCGCTACCACAGCACCCGCGACGAGGCGGACGTCCACGGCGTGGCCGAGTTCTACCTGCTCGACCGCGAGAACCCGAACTCGATCTCCTCCATCGTCACGGGGGCGCGCGAGAACGCGCGCACGCTACGACCGTTGATCTCCACTGAGATGTGGACCCACATCAACGTGTTCCACAACTGGGTGCGGCGACTGACGCGGCGCGACATCCGGCCGTCGCAGCTGTCCGCCCTGTGCTCGCGGCTGAAGCAGGAATGCCAGACCCACAACGGCATCACCGAGGGCACGTTCTACCGGGATCAGGGGTATCATTTCTATAACATCGGCAAGTACCTGGAACGTGGCGACCAGACCACCCGGCTGGTCGACATCAAGTACCATACGCTGCTGCCGCGCGACGCGGGCATCGGCAGCCCGGTCGACATCAGCCAGTGGAACGCCGTGCTGCGCGCGGCGGCGGCCTATCACGCGTACCGCCGGGTGATGCCGCGTTCGATCACGCCCGCCCAGGTGACCGGCTTCCTGCTGCTGAACAACGCGTTCCCGCGCTCGCTCGTGCTGACGCTGCGCCAGGTGTTCTGGGCGCTGACCCAGCTGCGCACCGACTACGGGCTGCGGCGCGCCGGCGATGCGCTGGAGCATGCGGACGAGCTGCGCGCCGCGTTGGTCGACCAGAGCATCGAGCAGATCATCCTGCGCGGCCTGCACGAGTTCCTGGACTGGGTGCAGCTGCAGCTGCAGGCGATCCAGAACGACATCGCACGATCGTTCTGGCATGCGCCGGAGCCGATCTCGGCGGGTCCGGAGCTTCCGATGGAACAAGAACGGGAGCGGGCGGGACGACGATGAGCGACCTCTGGGTCGCATGCCGGCGCATGGTCCGATAACTGAGGCGGCACGCCATTTCCCGGCCCTGACCATTCAAGGACCCGAGCCGTTGACATACCGCATGTCCAGGTTGACCACGGCGACGCCACGATCGTGGACACTCCCTGACAAGTGCCAATTCTTCCACGTGCACCGACGAACTTCTCTGGCCAGCACGCTGGAATCGGGTAACTGACACCGTGGAGTCGAGGTAATGGCACGACGCCATCTTGTCCCATGCCGCCGCCCTGCGAGCGGCGCACTCACTGGATGTTGCCTCGAAGGCTGGAGGCACATCAGGAGTCGTCAATTCTCCATCGGATGGCTACGCCCTGGCCCGCTCGGTGCGATCGCACCCGCCGGTGCGGAAATGCTGCCGGTGGACCCGCCCAGCGTCCCG
>CAXUBN010000156.1:0-6064 GCA_964249255.1 uncultured Acetobacteraceae bacterium
GGCCGGCCACCAGCATCGCCAGCTCGGCCAGCGCCGCCCCGCCGGCCGCGATCCTGCGCGATCCGGCGACCCGGACAGGGAGATCCGCGACCGTCGCGGCGAGCAGGCAGGTCTGCAGGATCAGGGCGGGCACGATGCGCCGCAGCCAGGTCATGTCCGTGGGCGTGATGGCCAGCCACCACGCCTGGTAGAGCACCACGCAGGATAGCAATGCCAGCAACAGCAACCGCCGCTCGGGATCGGCCCGCCAGCGGTCACGCAGCCGTGCCACCGCCAGGGTCCAAGGCAGCACCAGCCACGGCACCAGCACCCAGAGCGGCAGCGGCAGCAACCGGGACAGGATGCGGAGGTGCAGGGCGATCTTGAACACCGACGCACCCGGATCGAGGCCGGCGCCGCCCGACTGCCGCGCCACCTGCCCGAGCTGCAGCGTCCACCACTCGCGCCAGCCGGTGAGTCCGCCCAGCACCCAAAGCCGGAACAGCTCCCAGCCCAGCAGAGGAAATAGGGTGCCGCCGACCAGCGCCAGCAGGCAGCGCACGCGCTGGCCCCGCGGTCGAGCGAGCGTCTGTCCGACGCAGATCAACCCTACCTGCACCGCGCAGAGTGCCGCGACGAGCTTGGTCAGCACCGCGAGCGCCAGCAACAGGCCGGCGGCGGCGGCGGCCACCGATGGTGCGCCGTCCTGATCAGCCCGCGCCATGCGGCCCGCGGCCAGCAGCGCCGCCAGCACCCAGAACAGCATCGGCACCTCGCCGTAGCCGTCCAGCCCGAACGTGGCGACGCCAGGCGTCAGCAGGCAGGCGGCGGCGGCGGCGGCGGTCGAGCCCGGCGGCATGCCGAGGCGGCGCAGCAGGACCATCCCCAGCAGGGTGAACAACACCAGGTAGCCCACGCTCACCGCTTGGGCGGTGACGAGGCCGATGCCGAACAACCGGAACATGAGGGCGGCGGGCAGGATGAACGGCGCGTCGGTCTGCGCCGGGAACGGAAACACGCCGTCGTAGCGGAACGCGTAGCCGTGTCCCTCCGCCAGGCTGCGGGCGACGTTGAGGTTCATGGCGCCGTCGAAGGACGGAAACGAGCTGAGGGCGTGACGGACGTAGAGGCCGAGCACGACCGCGAGGACGATGCCGCCCGCCACCGCCGGCAGCCACCGCGGCCGGTCCGTCGCGATCCTGCCGCCGTCCCGTGCCGTCGGCATTCCGCGGCCGCCGTGCCGCAGGCTCAGCGGGACAGGCGGCACAGCCGCAACCCGTCCGACTCGAGGTTGGTGCGGATCGGCACGCAGGCGCCCTGCCGATGCAGCCCGTAGGCGGCCAGCACGGCCGCCGCCGGGTCCGGAGTCCCCGGCACCTCCAGTCCCCACAGCGGGCCGGCATGGGCATGGACCGCCCGTGCCACGGTCGCGGCGAACGCGCTGTGCAGACCGAACCGGAGCAGGTTGTTGCTGACGCCGACGAACCGGACCCGCGGGTCGACGAAGGCGGCGACAAAGCTCATCGGGTCGTCGGTCAGCAGCAGCACCATCGCGTCCGGCGGCAGCGGCGGCGGCACCACGGACGGCGCCGCATCCGCCGGGTGCACCCGCCCCCAATCGGGATAGGAGGTGGTGCCGACGCACAGGAGCAGCAGCGCCGCCAGCGCCCCCGCCGGCAGCGTCGGATGCAGGTGCCGCAGACGTTGCAGCGCGATGAGCACCACGAGGCCGGACAGCAGCTCGATCGGCGCCAGGTAGCGCAGGATGGAGAAGGCGCGCTGCCACAGCACCAGGGCGATGCCGCAGAAGGCGAGCAGGAAGCGGTGCCGCGCCAGAACCTCGCCTCGCGGCCGGCGGGCAGGGATCAGGCAGCACAGTGCTGCGACCACCGTCAACGCCAGCCGCGGGTCCCGCACCGGCAGCTCGCTGGCGGCACGGCTCGGCCCAACCGCCCAGGAGAACGGTTGCCATAGGCTCGGCAGCAGGCCGTGTGGCAGGAAGCGACCGTCGGCCAGCGAGATCGGCGGGTAGAGGGGCGAGCGGAACAGGTTGTTCAGGTAGGGAAAGAACGGGCTGCCGGTCAGGCGCAGCAGGTGCCACCACCATTCCCCCGCGATCAGGAGCGCCCCGGCCACAGCCCCGAGGCCGAGCGGGATCATGGCCATCGCCCGCCGTCGCATCGGGCCGCCGCCGCACAACACCAGCGCCCCGGCGGCGGCCGGGCCATAGATCGCCTGCGTCGGCTTGAAGCCGACCGCCGTCCCGAGCAGCAGCCCGGCCGCGATGGCCGGCCAGGCAGACGAGGCGTCGGGCACAGACCGCAGCAGGATCAGCAGGCCGCCCAGCATGAAGCAGGCGGCCGGCATCTCGCTCATGCCGGTGCCGGTGGTGGGCAGGCCGGCGACGCCGGTGGCGCCAAACAGCAGCGCCAGCAGCAGTGCCGCCTGACCGGTGCGGGTCGGGTCAGGCACGACCTGCCGGCCGATACTCCAGGCTAGGAGCATCGCGGCGACGCTGGGAAGGGCCAGCGCCGCATTCAACAGGCGGGGCCATCCGCCGAGCCGCTCCCGCAGGAAGAAGAACGGCAGGTCCATCATCGGCGGGTTGAAGCTTTGCCGCTGCGCCGGTGCCAGGTCGAGCCCGTCGAGCTTCCGCAGCGCCGCGAAGGCATCGTACAAATGGTAGTTCCGAAGATCCCAGCTCGCGTCCGCACCAAGCCTCACCGATACGGCGAGGGCGCCGCACGCGAGGATGACCGGGACGGCCAGGACCGTCCCGATACCGATCACTCTCCGCAAGCCGTTGCGGCGTCCGCGGGCCGCCCGGTGTCAGCGTCCGCCGGCTAGAGCTCGGTGATGGAGCTGATGACCCGCGTCACCAGGCCGTACTCGATTGCCTCCTCGGCACCCATCCAGTAGTTGCGGTCGGTGTCCTTGGCGACCTTCTCGTAGGTCTGGCCGGTTTCAAGCGCGAACAGCCGGTTCAGCCGCTCGCGCATCTTGATGATCTCGCGCGCTTCGATGTCGATGTCGGTCGCGGGACCGCGCACGCCGCCCATCGGCTGGTGCAGCAGGAAGCGCGTCTTGGGCAGGCAGAAGCGACGATCCTTGGCGCCGGCGGCGAAGATCAGGGCGCCGGCGCTGGCCACCCAGCCGGTGCCGATCATGCGCACTGGCGCCACCGCGTCCACGAAGCGGATCATGTCGTGGATGGTGTCGCCGCTCTCGACGTGGCCGCCCGGCGAGTTCACGTAGATGTCGATCGGCTTGTCGGAGGCACCGGCCAGAGCCAGCAGCCGGCCGGTGATGTCGCGCGCCACCTTATCGTTGATGGCACCGAAGATCAGCACCTTGCGCTGGTCGAACAGCCGCTTCTCGAGCTCGTTGACCGGCGACGACAGGGTCTTGTTGTCGCCGGGCTCGGAGGGCTCGGGACCATTCGGCTCTGGCACCTCGGGCGAGTCGGGATCGGGCTCGTCTTCGTCGTCCATGCGGATACGGTCGTGCGGTTGCATGCCGGTCATCGTGGCTCTCCCTCATCCCGAAGCCTGGGTCGGAACCCGGGGTGTCAATGAATCACTCTGCAACCTGGCTAGCGCGAAGCCAAGCCACGGCCGCCGCGGCGACGGGTCGCTCGTGGAGCGTGATGTGGGATGCGGCCGTGCCTGGAGAAGGGCCCTCCCCCCGCGGGGCGGCGGGATTGCGACGACGGGCGATCGCCACGCGCGGGCGGGCGCCGGGTCCTGGGCCGAGGTCTGCCCTCCGGGGCTGTGCCGGCTTCCATGGATGCCGGCGCCGTGACACCGTGATGGCTCTGCACCCGAACCGATCGATCAGGGCCGCCGTCATGACCGAGCTCCGCTACGTCGCCGCCTTCCGCGCCTGGCAGTGGAACGACGACATCGCGATCCTGGCCCGGCGGTTCTTCGACGCCTGTCCCGGTGGCCGCCATGTCGTGCTGATGAACGAGGCTCGCGGCCCGGTCGAGGCGGGCGACTACGAGAAGATCGTGCACGACGACGACTTCTCGGTCCTCGGCCTGCCGGACCGGCCCGCCGGGCAGTCGCTGTGGTTCAACGGCGACTACAGCTACATCTTCCTGCGCATCTCGCTCCCGGGCTTCGACCACTACGTGATCTCCGAGTCCGATGTGGCGGTGAATCTGTCGCTGGAGCCGCTGATCCGCCACGTAACCGAGTGGGAAGTCGATGCCGTGGTGCATCGGTTGGCGCCGGCGGATCCGCAGTGGTGCTGGTATCCACAGGCGCTGGCGCAGCCCGATCCATGGAGCGCCGCGCTGTTCTTCATCGTGCTCTCCGCCCGCGCACTGGACGCGCTGCTGGTCGCGCGGCAGACGCTGGCGCGCCGCATCGAGGACCGAGAGATCGAGCTGTGGCCGATCGTGGAGTCGTTCGTGCCGACGACGCTGCACGCGGCGGACATGCGGTTCGCCGAGATCGCCGACTTCGCCCACGTCGAGCACATGAGCGATCGGCCGCACCTGTCGCTGCACGACCCCTGGACGAGCCAGCCGGGCAGCATCGCGCATCCCGTGCTGGGCACGCGCAACCTTGCCCGCGCCGTGCTGGCCGAGCACCCGCCGCAGGACTTCCACCGCGAGGGCAGCGTGCTGCACGTCGCCCTGTCCGGCGAGCCGCTGGACGAGATCGCCGACCTGCTGCTGGACGCGTTCGCCCGCGCCGCCGACCACGTCGGACATGCCGCGGTCCTGGACCGGATGCGGCGGTTCGACATGCCGGTGCCCCGGCACGCCGATCTGGCCCTGCTGCGGCCGGCGATGATCAGCTCGACCGGACCCTGGTCCCGCGTGGCCGACGGCCGGCTGGAGGCCGCCGGCGCCAACGGCGTCGTCGCGCACGAGGATTGCGGCTTCCATACCGACGAGGAGATGGATGCCTGGTGGATGGTGGACCTCGGGGAGGAGTGCCTCGTCGAGGAGGTCCGCATCGTCAACCGCCGCCAGTTCGCCGAGCGCTTCCGGCACTTCGCAGTCGAGGGCTCGCGCGACGGCGTCGCCTGGCGCATCCGGTTCTCGAAGCGGGATGAGGAGCCGGTATCGAGCGACATGGAGGAACCCTGGCGCATGGCGTTCGTCGACCCGTTCCTGGCGCGCCACGTCCGCATCCGTCGGCTCGGCGAGCCGGACGCGCTCCATCTCCGTCGCGTGCAGCTGTTCGGTCGGCTGCTGCAGCCGCTTCCGGCTCCATGAACGCCGCCTCAGCCGGCGAACGGCGTACGGACGTCCTCATCCCATGCAGCCGGCGGCACAGCCACCCCCGATTGGCGGCGACGGCAGCCGCTCCATCGAACAACCGAGCCCCCAGGACAGCGCCAGCACCGGCGCACATCGCATCCATCCCCAGCAGAGGCTGCCGTCGCGGCGGTGGAACAGATTGATGACGGCAAAAACTACAAACATGTCGGCTAGGTCGATCTCGTAGCTCGTCAATCCGAACGAGCGTAGCCACGCGGTGCCACCGGCGACACGGCGTCCGCCCCAACCTCCGGTGAAGGCCAGCATCAGCAGGGCCACGGCGGCGATCAGCGCCAGCATCGTGCCGTTGCAGCGGTTGAACGGCATCCCGTCCCGGAACAAGGCGTCGATCCCAGGATTGCGGCCGGCGACCGGAACAATGGGCACGGGACGGGACGCAATCATCCGGTCCATCCTCCACGCCTTCTCCCGCACGGGCAGGGCGGGTAACAGTGGCATCGACGACGGGAACGGACATCGACGCATGGACGCGAGTGCGGGGGGGCGGGCGACGACGATGGCGGCCCTGCTGGCGCTGCTGGTCGGCTGCGGGCATCGCGACGTGGTCGACACGCCCGTGGCGTGGTGGCACGGGCTCGAGGGCGGCGCCATCGCGCAACAGCGGCCGCCGCCGCCCGGGGTCGACGATCCGTATCCCCGCATCGGCACCACGCCCGGGGGGCCGCCGCAGGTCGCCTCGATCGACCTGCGCAAGGCCACCACCGACGAGCTGGTCCAGCAACGCAACCTGTCGGTGCGGTTGAACGCGCACGATCCGCTGCCCCCTCCGGTGACGGCGCCGCCGGCACG
>CAXUBN010000157.1:0-6059 GCA_964249255.1 uncultured Acetobacteraceae bacterium
AACAGGTGGGGATCGAGGCCGCCGCCGTGCGGCCGATCGAGGGCGAGGCGGTCCGCGGCGCGCTCGATCCCCCCCTGTTCGATCCCCGGGTGGACGGCATCCACTACGAGCACCATTGCGCGCTGCTGCTGCGCCGGGCGGGCTGGGAGGCCCGGGTCACCGCCGCCAGCGGCGACCAGGGCACCGACATCCTGGCCCGGCGGGGCGGGCGGGTCCTGGTTGTGCAGTGCAAGCTGTATGGCCGGCCGGTCGGCAACGCCGCGGTGCAGGAGGTGTCGGCGGCGCGCCTGCATCACCGCGCCGACCACGCGGCGGTGGTGTCCAACGCCGCCTACACCCCGTCCGCCCGCCAGCTCGCCCGCACCAACGGCGTCCACCTCCTCCACCACGAGGAGCTGCCCGTGTTCGACCCCTGACGATCGGGGGCCAGGGGCGGCACCCCTGGCCTTCCTGCCATTCATCATCGACAATGCAGCCCCGCGTTCACCCGCACAGGAGCACCATCCGATGGGCAACCCGCTTGCGGCCCTCAGCCCCGAGGAGCGCTCCGGCGACATGGGCGCGGAGCCGGACGCCGACGGCAACGACGGCTATCACAAGGGCCTCAACAACCGTCAGGTGCAGATGATCGCGATCGGCGGCGCGATCGGCACCGGCCTGTTCCTGGGCGCCGGCACCCGGCTGCAGCATGCCGGGCCGTCGCTGGCCGTGGTCTACCTGGTGTGCGGCGTGTTCTCGTTCCTGATCCTCCGCGCACTCGGCGAGCTGGTCATGTACCGGCCGACCTGCGGCAGCTTCGTGTCCTACGCGCAGGAGTTCCTGGGCGAGCGCGCCTCCTTCGTGGCCGGCTGGATGTCGTTCCTGAACTGGGCCATGACCGGCATCGTCGATATCACCGCGGTCGCCCTCTACATGCACTACTGGGGGACGTTCGGCGACGTGCCGCAATGGGTGTTCGCGCTCGGCGCGCTCCTCGTCGTCACCACCATGAATATGATCGGCGTGCGCTACTTCGGCGAGCTCGAGTTCTGGTTCTCGCTGATCAAGGTGGTGGCGCTGTCGCTGTTCCTGCTCGCCGGCACGGTCATCCTGGGCACGCGGATGCCGGTCGGCGGCCACACCACCGGCCTCCATTTGGTCAGCGACAACGGTGGCCTGTTCCCCCACGGCGTGCTGCCGGCCCTGGTGCTGGTGCAGGGCGTGGTGTTCGCCTACTCCGCCATCGAGCTGATCGGCACCGCCGCCGGCGAGTGCGAGAACCCCCGCGACATCCTGCCGGGCGCCGTCAACGCCGTGATCTGGCGCATCGCGCTGTTCTACGTGGGCTCGGTGGTGCTGCTGGTGCTGCTGCTGCCCTGGACCGCATACCACGCCGGCGTCAGCCCGTTCGTGACCTTCTTCCAGACGCTCGGCGTGCCCGGTATCGGCGCGATCATGAACGTCGTGGTGCTGACCGCGGCGCTGTCCAGCCTGAACTCCGGGCTCTACGCCACCGGCCGCATCCTGCGGGCGCTGGCCCTGGGCGGCTCGGCGCCGCGCTACCTGAGCGGCATGAACCGCCAGGCGGTGCCGGCCGCCGGCATCCTGACCACGGTGTCGATCTACCTGGTCGGCGTGGTGCTGAACTACGTGGTGCCCTCGCGGGTGTTCGAGATCGTGCTGAACGTGTCGGCGCTGGGCATCGTCAGCACCTGGGGTTTCATCGTCGCCAGCCAGATCGCCTATCGCCGGCGGGTCAACCGCGGGCTGCTGCCGACGCACGGCTTCCGCATGCCGGGCGCCCCGTTCACCGCCTGGCTCACCCTGGGCTTCCTGTTCTGCGTCCTGGTGCTGATGGCCTTCGACTACCCCGAGGGCACCTACGCCGTGGCCGCGATCCCCGTCATCGCCGCCCTGCTGGCGCTGGGCTGGTGGAGCCTGCGCCGCACCAGCCCGATCCTGATGCCGCAGACCGGGGCCTCCGTGCTGCTGACCCGCCGGGTGCTCGAGAACCGCGACTAGGCGCCGCTCCGCACTGGCGGGCCCCCGGCGGGGGAGGCCGGTCGAGCCTTCCCCGAACCTCCTGATCGACCGACCTCAAGACCAGCCGGCCATGGCCGGCACCCGTCAGGATATCGTATCGATCAGCCATACCGGATTGGTATCACCCCTGAGGGGAAATACCCTCTCCTGTCGCCGCCTGACGGCATGGGCAGGCATGCGCGATCGGCGTTGCCTGATTGAGCATCGGTGATGCACGACGTCAGGAAGTATTAAAAGCACGTCCCCGCTCATGTTAAAGCTCATGGCAGGAAAGATTAACAATATGCATATGAAGTATACATCAAGATAATGTAGCGTAATCTATCTGCAGTACTGCAATTTTCTAGAGAAATATATAGGGTGTTTGACCTGTTACCTCTGAGTTTTTTCTTTCTGTTGTGTCTTTTACCCTTTCAATCCTCTTGCAGGTTAATCCGCAAGCCTCCTATGTTTGGGTAAGCCGATGTTGATCCGGCACCCTCACGGAGAAGCCCCCATGATTAACCGTTTGTTCAGCTTTATGTCACAGGGTTCGGGCGTCGCCCTCTCGGCCATGGTGGTGGGAGCGGTGGCGCTCCATGCCCATAATGGCGGTGCGGACGCGGGGATCGGCGCGCAGACTGTTGCCGCGGACGGTCAAGGCGTATCGATGCGTGATGCCCTGCCGAGCGCGACCAAGACCGAAACCATCCTGGGAATGTTCATCGGCACCGGCCGCCCCCCAGGCATGTTCATCGGCACGGGTCGTCCCCCGAGCATGTTCATCGGCACCGGCCGTCCGCCCGTCTGAAGGGAGGCGGCCCGCATCGATATCAAGTAGCTGTCTCCGGAGGCCGCATTTATCGGAGAGGTATTGCCTGTCTAGACTATCGTCCCGGCACCAACGGAAAGTCGCCTTGTGCCGGACGCTCGTCATCCGAAAGTCTAGAACCGCATCGACCTCAACGTCCGCCGTAAGGTGTTTCAAGCCTAGCGATGGGAACACATATGGCGTTTGATGCCCTATGGAGAATGTCGCGTGGAATGCGGTCGGCGCTGGCCGGCGCAATCGTCGTCGCTTTGGGTATCATCTGGTCGACCCATGCCGATGCCGAGCGGTCGACCTTCAAGACCTATGCTGCGGATCAGGGCCTTACGAGCCCAGACGGTACATGCCTTGCCCATGATGGCGCCGGCGAGATCCTGATCTGTACCGAGCATGGCGTGTTTGCCTATGACGGCAGGCGTTTCCTGAACCTTGGACCCGAGCGTGGCCTGCCGGAGGGCGGCGTCGTACTCGACATCACGTTGACCTCATCAGGTCGGGTCGCAGTCCGATACGACGACGAGATCTACGTATCAGACCAACGATCCGACCTCGCCCACCCGGCCACATCCCTGTCCTTCAGCGTGGTGGATCATCCCGGCATCCCCTTCTACAACCAGCAACAGCACGGGTTGGCGGCATGGGGTGAAGGGTTCGCCTTCCTGACCGGCAGCGAGATCGTTGGCATCGTGGTGCCTGCCGGTGGTCATGCCCAGGCTCGCACCATCGACTACACCCCCAAGGAACGCGTCCTTCTTCGAAACGCCAGGGCCATCTTCTCCATCCAGGGGAATCTCTGGGAGGCCGCAGACGACGACCGTCTTTGCCTCGCCGAGGCAAGCAGGACACGATGCTATGACGCAAGGGACGGCTTGACCGGTGGTCCCTGGCTCGATGCCGTCGCCAGGCCCAACGGCGGGATCATCGCGCGCTCGGCCTCCACGGCGGCGATGTTCGATCCAGTGTCCGATCGCTGGTCATCGGTCCTGCTTCCTGACCAGGGACTGCAATACCAGAGCTACGCCGCGATCCTGGGACTCTACCGGACGCCCGAAGGGGGCCTGATCACGCAATCAGCCAAGGGGATCGATGTTCTCGGGCCCGATGGATGGCGGGAGCTGACGGTTGCTGACGGGGCTCCGGATGGAATCATCTCCAACGCAATGACGGATGGGACAGGACAGCTCTGGTTCCAGATCCTAGGGCGGGGGCTGGTCCGGTGGCTCGGCTTCGGGTGTTGGAATACGCTTGAAAGGGCGGACGGGCTGTCAGCCGGCTTTCCGTGGCAGACGGCCCGATCCCCGGATGGGACGCTGTGGGTCTCGACCAGCAGCGGTGTCGATCGGGTGGTCCGTCAAGGACCGTCACTGAAGGTGGAACGAGTCTACCCCAACCCCTCGTTCGCGCTGGCAGCCACGGCGGATGGAAGGGTCTGGACCGGGGATCAGGAGAAGGGAGTTCGAGTCATCGAGCCCACCACCGGTCTCGTCGTCCCGGTAGGTTCCCCCCAGGTCGAGACGATCGTTCCCGGGCGCGACCAGACGATCTGGTTGGGTACGACCAAGGGACTGTATCGGATCGACGGCTCCGGGAAACCTCCGGAAAGGGCGACCCTCATCAAGACCGTCCTGACCCCGGTTCATAGCATTGCCCGGGATGGCGGTGACGGTATCTACTACCTGTCCGACGACGGTCTGCACCATTGGCATCCGGGGAACATCGACACCCTCGTATCCGGGGCGGGCGGGATAGACGCGCTGGAGCCGATGATGCTGGCGATCGCCGGCGATGGCAGCCTCTGGATCAGCGGCACCCATGGCCTGCGCCACCTCGTGCTGTCGGATGACCACGTCCAATCCATCGATGCCGTTCCAGTCGAGAACATCGGGAGCAGCACGGTCTATGCGCTGATGGTCGACCATCGCGGATGGGTGTGGGTCGGAACGTCCGTCGGCATCTCGGTCTATGACGGCGAGCGATGGGTCTCGACCAACGCGGATCAGGGCCTGATCTCAAACGACATCAACCAGAACGGCATCCGCGAGGATCCCGACGGTTCGGTGTGGATCACGACCACCAGCGGCGTGTCCCACCTGAAGGCGCCTGCCTCCCTGTTCACGGAAAGGCCGCTCAACGTGATGGTGACGCAGGCGCATCTGGGCGCGCGGTCCATCGGCATGCGGCAGCTGCCCTACACGAATGCGCCGCTGTCGATCGAGCTCGGTACGCCGAACTACGAGGTGGAGCGTTCGGTCGTGTTCCGGCACCGCCTGTCCGGGGTCGACGCCGATTGGGTGTCGTCCCCGTCCGGGATCGTCAGCTACCCGTTCATCCCGCCCGGCCGGCACATCTTCACGGTGGTCGGCTACGACCCGCTGGCGCACCGCTCCTCCGCGCCGACGGCGATCGTGGTCACGATGGCCTACCCCTGGTGGCGGCAATGGTGGTCGGAGGCCCTGTGGGCGGTGCTGACCATCGCCCTCGTCTATGGCTGCGTCCGCCTGCGCGACCGGGCCATGTATGCCAGGCAGGCGCAGCTGGAGCGGATGGTGGCCGAGGCGACCGCGCAGCTCCGCTACGTGGCGTCGCACGACAGGTTGACCGGCCTGCTGACCCGCTCCGAGATCGAGGGCCGCCTGGCCGGAACCCTGGCGGAAGGGCAGGGCGGCCAGGAGCTGGTCGTGGCCCTGCTCGACGTCGACCACTTCAAGGCCATCAACGACAGCCACGGCCACCTGGGCGGCGACGAGGTGCTGCGCGCGCTCGGGCACCTGATCACGCGCGCCCTGCGCGGCGGCGAGTATGCCGGCCGCTACGGCGGCGAGGAGATGCTGCTGGTGCTGTCGGATGCCGACGGCCGGGCGGCCGAGCGGATCCTGGACCTCCACCTCGCGATCCGGCACGACACCTTCCGCATCGGCGAGGGCCTGGTCCGGGTCACCTGCTCGATCGGTGTCGCCTGGGCCGGTCCCGGCGACGACTGGGAGTCGCTCGTGGGCCGGGCGGACGCGGCGCTCTACGAGGCCAAGGGAACCGGGCGCGACCGGGTGATCGAGAGCCGCCCCAGGATTCTGGCCTGACCAGCATTAGCCTGATCGGCGCCGGACGCTGTCGTACGGGTGCGCGGTCCTGGCCTACAGCGCCGCACGCGCCATCGCCATCGCGCCGGCGCGCGACCCGGCCGCGCCGATGAACCGGCGCAGGTGCACGAACACCGCGTCCGGCACGCCGC
>CAXUBN010000158.1:0-6042 GCA_964249255.1 uncultured Acetobacteraceae bacterium
GCGCGCACCTGCGGCTGGTCGCGTCGGCCCCGCGCGCCGAGCCGGCCGTACGGCCGGACCCCGCCGAGTTCAGCCTGTTCGAGCTGTTCGTGCATCGGCTGGCGGCCCTGCTGGCGGGCGAGCGGCTGGGCGCCTGGCGCATCGCCGAGACACTCGGCCTCCTCGAGGCGCAGGCGGAGGCCTGGCTGCGTCAGGCGGAGGCGGCCGGGCACGTCAGCATCGATCCGCTCACCCGGCTCTACCGGTTCCACGACCGATGAGCCGGGATGTCGCTCGCATCGTGCAGCGCACAACAAGCCATTGTGCACTGCACAGTGAGATCGTTGACCATCCGGCGCCACGGGCGTAGGACCGTCGCGTTTCCCGACGTTCCCGGTTGTCTCGCGACCCATCAAGGAAGTTCCCGACACGCCCATGAAGGATGTCCGTGACGCGCTGTTCGTGGCGCAGTCGAGCAACGGCCAGCTGGTCCGTCGCCCGATGTCCCCGCACCTGGGGATCTACCGGCTGCAGCTGTCGATGGTGCTGTCGGGCGCCTACCGCATGTCCGGGATCGCGTGCTCGCTCGGCACCCTGCTGCTGGTCTGGTGGCTGGTGGCCGCCGCGACCGGGCCGTCGGCGTTCGACACCGTGCAGCGCTGGGTCGGCAACCCGATCGGGCTCGTCGTGCTGTTCGGATGGACGGCGGGACTGGTGTTCCACACCGTGGGTGGCCTGCGCCACCTGGCCTGGGATGCCGGCTACGGCTTCTCCAAGCCGGTGTTCAACCTCACCGGCGTGATCGTGGTGGCGACCACGATCGTCCTGACGGTCCTGATCTTCGGCATCGGGCTGGCCGTGTGGGCCGGCCATGGCGCCGCCGCCGCGACCGGGGGCTGACGGATCATGGCGATCAACGACGGCCTGCAGGTCCGGGTGATGCGCTCGCAGCTCGGGCGGGTGCGCGGGCTCGGCGGGGCCAAGTCCGGCGTCGAGGAATGGTGGCTCGGCCGCGTGACCTCGATCGCGCTGACGCCGCTCACCATCTGGTTCGTGGTCGCGGTGCTGATGCACCTGGGCGCCCCGGTGCAGGAGGTGAGGCACTGGGCCGGCCGGCCGGTCAACACCGTGCTGCTGCTGGCGCTGGTGATCCTGACCTTCCAGCACATGGCGCACGGGCTGCAGGTGATCCTCGACGACTACGTGCACGACTCCAAGTCGCACCTGGCGGCGTCGCTGCTCAACAAAGGTTCCTCCATGATCCTGGCTTTGTTCTCGATCGTCGCCATCTTGAAGATGGCCTTCGGGACGCAAGCCGCCTGATCCGCCTGCCTTGATCTCCCCGTCCTGATTTCCCTGTCTTGGGCGATCGGCGCCCGCCCGGCTTCCTGTTCCTGCATCCAGAGAGCACGATGAACGCGATCACCCTGCCTTCCTCCCGCGCCTACACCGTCATCGACCACGCCTACGACGTGGTGGTGGTCGGCGCCGGCGGCTCCGGCCTGCGGGCCACGCTGGGGATGGTGGCGTCGGGGCTGAAAACGGCGTGCATCTCCAAGGTGTTCCCCACCCGCAGCCACACGGTGGCGGCGCAGGGCGGCATCGGGGCGGCGCTCGGCAACATGGCCGAGGACAACTGGCGCTGGCACATGTACGACACCGTGAAGGGGTCGGACTGGCTCGGCGACCAGGACGCCATCGAGTACATGTGCCGCGAGGCGGTGCCGGCGATCCAGGAGCTCGAGCATTTCGGCGTGCCGTTCTCGCGCACCGAGGACGGCCGCATCTACCAGCGCCCGTTCGGCGGCCACATGTCCGACTACGGCAAGGCCCCGGTGCCGCGCGCCTGCGCCGCCGCGGACCGCACCGGGCACGCGATCCTGCACACGCTCTACCAGCAGAGCCTGAAGCACAACGCCGAGTTCTTCATCGAGTACTTCGCGCTCGACCTGATCATGGACGAGGACGGCGTGTGCCGCGGCGTCACCGCCTGGTGCCTCGAGGACGGCACCATGCACCGGTTCCGCGCCAACATGGTGGTGCTGGCCACCGGCGGATACGGCCGCGCCTACGTGAGCTGCACCTCGGCCCACACCTGCACCGGCGACGGCGGCGGCATGGCGATGCGCGCCGGCATCCCGACCCAGGACATGGAGTTCGTGCAGTTCCACCCCACCGGCATCTTCCCGGCCGGCTGCCTGCTGACCGAGGGCTGCCGCGGCGAGGGCGGCTACCTCACCAACAGCGAGGGCGAGCGCTTCATGGAGCGCTACGCGCCGACCGCCAAGGACCTGGCGTCGCGCGACGTGGTGTCGCGCTCCATGACCATCGAGATCAACGAGGGGCGCGGCTGCGGGTCCAACAAGGACCACATCCTGATGCACCTGGAGCATATCGGCGCCGACCTGCTGCACGAGCGCCTGCCCGGCATCTCCGAGACCGCGCGCGTGTTCGCCGGCATCGACGTGACCAAGGAGCCGGTGCCGGTGCTGCCGACCGTGCACTACAACATGGGTGGCATCCCCACGAACTATCACGGCGAGGTGCTGCGCCCGACCGACGCCAACCCCGACGCGGTGGTGCCGGGCCTGATGGCGGTGGGCGAGGCCGCCTGCGTGTCCGTGCACGGGGCCAACCGGCTCGGCACCAACTCGCTGCTGGACTTGGTGGTGTTCGGCCGCGCCGCCGCGATGCGGGCGGGCGAGATCATCAAGCCGGGCGACGTCGTGCGGCCGCTGCCCGACCGTGCCGGCGAGAGATCGCTGGACCGGCTGGATCGGATGCGTCACGCCAACGGCAGCACCCGCGTCGCCACCATGCGCGAGGAGCTACAGCGCACCATGCAGGCGCACGCCGCGGTGTTCCGGTCGTCGAGCAGCCTGACCCAGGGGGTCGAGAAGATCGACCGGTTGTGGGGCGGGCTGTCGGACGTGTCGGTGTCGGACCGGTCGCTGATCTGGAACAGTGACCTGATGGAGGCGCTCGAGTTCGAGAACCTGATGGCCAACGGCGCCGTCACCATGGTCAGCGCTGAGGCGCGCAAGGAAAGCCGCGGCGCGCAGGCGCACGACGACTTCCCCGACCGCGACGACGCCGAGTGGATGAAGCATACCGTGTCCTACCTGGGAGACGACGGCGACGTCGCCCTGTCCTACCGGCCGGTGCGGATGCAGACCCTGACCAACGACGTGTCCGTCTTCCCGCCCAAGAAACGCGTCTACTGACCGCTCGAAACAACTGATCGGGATCCAAGGGCCCGCGGCCCTTGGCGGGTCCAGGGCGGCGCCCTGGCCTTACCTAGAGGACACGACGATGGTGGAGTTCACGCTTCCCAAGAACAGCAAGGTCGGCAAGGGCCGCACCTTCAAGGCCCCGGCCGACGCGAAGAAGGTCAAGGAGTTCCGCGTCTACCGCTGGAGCCCGGACGACGACAAGAACCCCGTCATCGACACCTACGAGCTCGACCTCACCCGCGTGGGCCCGATGGTGCTGGACGCGCTGATCTACATCAAGAACGAGGTGGACCAGACGCTCACCTTCCGCCGCTCCTGCCGCGAGGGCATCTGCGGCTCGTGCGCGATGAACATCGACGGCGCCAACACCCTGGCCTGCCTGAAGCCGATCGAGGAGGTGCGCAAGGCGGTGGCGATCTACCCGCTGCCGCACATGCCGGTGGTCAAGGACCTGATCCCCGACCTCAGCTCGGCCTATGCCCAGCTGCGCTCGGTCGAGCCCTGGCTGAAGTCCGACACCAACCCGCCGCCGGACGCCGAGCGGCGCCAGAGCGTGGCGGAGCGCGCCAAGCTGGACGGCATGTGGGAGTGCATCCTGTGCTTCTGCTGCACCACCTCCTGCCCGAGCTACTGGTGGAACGGCGACAAGTACCTGGGCCCGGCGACGCTGCTGGCCGCCTATCGCTGGATCGCCGACAGCCGCGACGAGTACACCGGGGCGCGGCTCGACGCGCTCGAGGACCCGCTGAAGCTGTATGCGTGCCGCACCATCATGAACTGCACGCAGGCCTGCCCCAAGGGCCTGAACCCGGCCGAGGCGATCGGCAAGATCAAGCAGCTGCAGCTCGAGCGGAAGGGCTGACCGCCGCCCTCCTGCCGCCCGCCGGGATGTTCGACCGCCCCTTGACCACCGTGTCCGCCCGTCGCGCGGCCTGGCGCGACAGCCTGTTCGTGGACCACGCGATCTTCCGCACCGTGTGGACCAACCACGCCGTCGTGGTGCCGGACAAGGTGTATCGCGCCAACCATCCGAGCCCGTTTCACCTCCGGCGACTGGTCCGCCGCGACCGGCTGCGCACGCTGGTCAACCTGCGCGGCCATCGGCGCTGCGGCTCCGATGCCCTGTCGCGGGAGGCGGCGGGAGCGATGGGCCTGCACCACGTCGACATGGCGTTCGAGAGCCGCGGCGCCCCGCACCGGGACCGCATCCTGCGCTTCGCCGAGCTCTACCGGGGCCTGCGGTTCCCGGCCCTGATGCACTGCAAGTCGGGCGCCGACCGCGCCGGGCTCGCGGCCGGGCTGGTGCTCCTGTTCGAGGGGGGGAGTGCGGACGAGGCGTTGCGCCAGCTGTCCTGGCGGTTCGGCCACTTCAACCGGTCCCGCACCGGCATCCTGGACGCGTTCTTCCTGCGCTACCGGGACCAGGCCGAGGGCCGCATCCCCTTCCTGGACTGGGTGCGGGACGGCTACGACGAGGCGGCCCTGAAGCGGGACTTCGTCGCCCACCGCCTGTCCTCCTTCGTGACCGACCGCGTGCTGCGGCGGGAATGACGGTGCCCGATGGGGCCGACGGCCCGGCCCGGCCCGACGGACTGCCGCGTGCGCGGCGCACCTGGTCGGCCCTGGCGATCTGGCTTGGCATCGCGGTCTCGGTGCTCGACGCCTCGGTGGCCAACGTGGCGCTGCCCCAGATCGCGCGCGAGCTCCATTCCAGCCCCGCCACCTCCACCTGGGTGCTCAACGCCTACCAGATCGCCATGCTGATCGCGTTGCTGCCGCTGGCGGCGCTGGGCGAGCGCATCGGCTACCGGCGCGTCTACCTGACCGGCCTGTCGGTGTTCACGGTGGGCTCGCTCGGCTGCGCGCTGTCCGACAGCATGCCGGTGCTGATCGCCTGGCGCCTGGTGCAGGGGCTGGGGGCCGCGGGAATCTCCGCGGTCAACGGGGCGCTGGTCCGCTTTACCTACCCGCAATCCATGCTGGGCCGCGGCATCGGGCTGAACGCGCTGGTGGTGGCCAGCGCCGGCGCGCTGGGTCCCACGATCGCCTCGGCGATCCTGTCGGTCGCCAGCTGGCAATGGCTGTTCGCGGTCAACCTGCCGATCAATGCCGTCAACCTGCTGCTGGCCTACCGGGCCCTGCCCCATTCCGACCGCGGCGGCACCAGGCTCGACTGGTGGAGTGCGGCGTTGAGTGCCGTGTCGTTCAGCCTGTTCTTCGTGGGGGTGGTGACCCTGCGCACGCAGCCCGGCCTGGGCGCCGCCGTCATCATCGCCGCCCTGTTGTCCGGCACCGTGCTGATCCGCCGCGAGCGCACGGCGGAGCGCCCGCTGATCCCGATCGACCTGCTGCGGATCCCGGTGTTCGCGCTGTCGGTCACGGCATCGGTGTGCGCGTTCAGCGCCTACATGCTGGCGTTCACAGCACTGCCGTTCTTCTTCGAGCAGGCGCTGGGACGCAGCCAGGTGCAGACCGGGCTGCTCATCACGCCGTGGCCGGCGGCGTTGGCGCTGGTGGCACCGTTCGCGGGCCGGCTGTCCGACCGCATGTCGGCCAGCCTGCTGGGCGGCGTCGGGATGGTGGTGCTGGCGGCCGGCCTTGTCCTGATGGCGGGGATCGGCCGGCATACCGGCAACGCCGACATCGTGTGGCGGATGGCGCTGTGCGGCATCGGCTTCGGGCTGTTCCAGTCTCCCAACAACCGCACCATGCTGACGACGGCACCGCGCGCGCGGGCGGGGGCGGCCGGCGGCGTGCTGGCGACCGCGCGGCTGGTCGGGCTCACCACGGGCACCGCGATGGTGGCACTGATCTTCGGGCTGGTGCGGAC
>CAXUBN010000159.1:0-5938 GCA_964249255.1 uncultured Acetobacteraceae bacterium
GCTACGGCCCCTCCGGCCTGCCGCACATCGGCACCTTCGGCGAGGTCGCCCGCACCGGCTGGGTCGCCCAGGCCTTCACCGCGCTCACCGGCCGCCCGACCCGGATCCTGTGCTTCAGCGACGACATGGACGCGCTGCGCAAGATCCCCGACAACGTCCCCAACGCCGGCCTGCTGGCCGGCTACCTGGGCCGCCCGCTGACCGCCGTCCCGGACCCGTTCGGCACCCACGACAGCTTCGGCGCCCACAACAACGCCCGCCTGCGCGCCTTCCTCGACGGCTTCGGCTTCGGCTACGAGTTCGCGTCCGCCACCGCGTACTACCGCGCCGGCCGCTTCGACGACGCGCTGCGCCGGGCGCTCGCCGCCCACGACGAGATCGTCGCCCTGATCGCCCCCACCCTGGGCCCCGACCGCCGCGCCACCTATTCCCCAATCCTGCCGATCCACCCCGTCACCGGCATCGTCATGCAGGTCCGCATCGACGCGGTGGACGTGGACGCCGCCACCGTCCGCTGGGCCGACGAGGCCGGCATCCGCTACGAGACCTCCGTGCTGGGCGGCGCCGCCAAGCTGCAATGGAAGGCCGACTGGGCGATGCGCTGGGCGGCCCTTGGCGTCGACTACGAGATGTCCGGCAAGGACCTGATCGACAGCGTCCGGCTGTCCTCCCGCGTGTGTCGCGTGCTCGGCGCCGAGCCCCCCGTCACGCTCACCTACGAGCTGTTCCTGGACGAGCACGCCCAGAAGATCAGCAAGTCCAAGGGCAACGGCCTGTCGGTGGGCGAATGGCTGCGCTACGCCCCCCCGGAGAGCCTCGCCCAGTACATGTTCAACCAGCCGACCCGCGCCAAGCGGCTGCATTTCGACGCCATCCCCCGCGCCTGCGACGAGTACCTGGCCAACCGCGCCCGCGCCGCCGAGCAGGGGGACGGCCCCGAACTGATGGGCAACCCCGCCTGGTTCATCGATGGCGGCCGCCCCGGCGGTGCCAGGGTCCCGGTCACCTTCGGCATGCTGCTCAACCTGGCCTCTGTCGCCAACGCCGACACGCCGGACGTGCTATGGGCCTTCCTGGCCCGCTACCAGCCCGGCGCCACCCCGGACACCGAGCCCCTGCTGGGCCGTCTGGTCGAGCACGCGGTCAGCTACTACCGCGACTTCGTGCGCCCGGCGAAGCGCTACCGCCCCCCCGTCGACCACGAGCGCGCCGCCCTGGCCGACCTCGCCGAGACCCTGCGCGGCATCGACCCCGGCATCGAGCCCGAGGCCCTGCAAAACGTCGTCTTCGAGGTCGGCAAGCGCCACCCGTTCCCCAACCTGCGCGCCTGGTTCGGGTGCCTGTACGAGGTGCTGCTGGGCCAGGCCGAGGGCCCGCGCTTCGGCATCTTCGTGGCCCTCTACGGCATCGACGAGACCGTGGCCCTGATCGAGACGGCGCTGGTCCGCTAGGATGGGATCCCGCCGCCACCGGTTCCGGCGCCCCCTGCCACGCGCGCGGGCCGCCAGCCCGGCACCGCTTGGCCCCCGAGCGGACACGGGACACGCCGGCACCGGCATCGCCCCCGCCGCGGCGATCGGCCCGCATGGAAACAGCCCGATGCCCCGCCGGCTCGCGGCCTTGGCGCTGCGACGGCTGCCGACCCTGCTCGGGCTGCTGCTCATGCTGGCGGCCGCCTTCGCCGTGCAGCGCGAGATGCGCCACCTCAGCATCAACCAGATCCGCGACGGCCTGCTCGCCATCCCGCGCGGCAGCCTGATCGCCTCGGCCGGCTTCACCCTGCTGTCCTACGCGGTGCTGTCCTTCTACGACCGCATGGCCACGGTGCATGTCGGCCATCGGCTGCCGTTCCGCCACACCGCCTTCGCCGCCTTCTGCTCGTACGTGCTGTCCCACAACCTGGGCTTCGCCGCCATCTCGGGTGCTGCGGTCCGGTTCCGGCTCTACGGCAACTGGGGCCTGAACACCCCGCAAATCGCCCGCATCATCGCCTTCTGCTCGGTCACCTACCTGCTCGGCGCCTCGGCGCTGATCGGCGGCGTGCTGCTGCTTGAGCCCGGCTCGCTGCCGATGCTGACCGCGCACCTGCCCCGGTTCCTGCCGACGCTGGTCGGGCTCGGTGCCTGGGGGCTGGTCGCGGCCTACGTCGGCTGCGCCGCCCGCTTCCCCGCGATCCGGTTCCGCCGCTGGACGGTGCCACTGCCTGGCCTCCGCATGGCGGTGGCCCAGGTGGCGGTCGCCGCCCTGGAGGTCGCGGCCACCGCCGCCATCGCCTACGCGCTGCTGCCGCACGGCATCCGCCTCGGCTTCCCCGCCTTCCTGGCGATCTACATAGCGGCCTACTCCGCCGGGCTCGCGGCCGGCGTGCCGGGCGGGCTCGGCGTGTTCGACGGCGCACTGGTGCTGGGACTGTCGCCGTTCCTGCCGGCAGCCCAGGCGATCGGCGTCATCGTGGTGTTCCGGCTGTTCTACTACATCGTGCCGCTGTTCCTGGCCGGGCTGCTGTTCGCCGGCCACGAGCTGGTCCTGCGCGGCGACGTGCTGCTGGCGCACCGCCGCGGGCTGGACCGGCCGGTGCGCGTGCGGCCGTCGGTGGTGATCCGGGAAAGCGAGGCCGACTTCGCCGTCACCGTGGCGGTGGGTGCCGTGATGCTGTGCGGCGCCATGCTGCTCGCCATCGGGCTGATCGACGACACCCCCGACCTCCGCTTCGCGCTGCCGCCGGCGGTGGGGCCGTTCGGCGGCGAGGGTGCCGGCGGCGGTGGCGGTGGCCTGGCGCGGTTCCTCCTGGCCGCCGGCGACTATATTCCATCCCTGCTTGGCGCCACGCTGATGGGGCTGGCGATCGGGCTGTCGCGGCGGGTCACGCTGGCCTGGGGCGCCACGCTGGGTCTGCTCTGCCTGGCCGCGGCGCTCACTGCGCTGCGGGGCCCATCGCTGGCGGTGCCCGGCGTACTGATCCTGTCGGCGCTGGTGATCGCGCCGTTCCGCAGCTCGTACTACCGGCATGCCCGCCTGCTCAGCGAGCCGCTGGCGCCGTCCACGGTGGTGCCGCTGCTGCTGCTGCTGGGCTGCGTGCTGTTCCTGGCCCACCTGGAGCCGGAGCTGGGCCGCCTCGACGACACCGGATGGCCGGCGCTGGTGCTGGCCGCCACCGGCCTCACCGACCGTACGCGGGCCTCGGTCGCCCTGTCGGTTCTGGTGGGGCTGCTGGCGATCGCGCGGCTGATCCTGCCCGGACGCATCTGCCCGCTGCCCTGGAGCGAGGCTACTCGCGCTCGCTGCCGGGCGCTCGGCCGCATCCTGCCCGAGGAGAACGGCCCCGGAAACGGCCTGGGGGACAGCCCCGTGCCGGGCGACCCGGACGGCGTCATGCTGGGCGAGACCGGCCGCGCCATGCTGCCGTTCCGCCGCATTGGCCGGTTGCTGGCCGGTCTGGGCGACCCCGCCGGACCGGTCTCGGATCAGGTCTCGACGATCTGGCGGCTGCGCGACCTCGCCGTGCAGGAGGGTCGCGAGCCGATCTTCTGGCGGGTCGGCCCGACCCTGCTCGACGTGTATGCCGACCTCGGCCTGGAGGCCTGGCCGCTGGAGGGCACGCCTCGCTCCTACCTGTGCTGCCCGGCCGAGCGCGGCCCGACGCTGCTGAGCCAGCTCGCCGGACGCCCCGATCCGCTGGGCTAGGACGTGGCGACCGGCCGGCTGGTGGCGACGGCAACCTGCACCGGCGCGTCGGCGCGGTTCCTGGCGCCCCAGGCCGACAGCGACACCCCGCCCAGGATCAGCAGCAGCCCGACCGCATGATAGGGATGCAGCGCCTCGCCCAGCAGCAGGGCCGCCAGCAGCACCGCATAGACCGGCACCCCGTACATCGACAGCGCCGCCCGCGCCGAACCGAACGCGCGCACCAGGCGCGCATAGCCGCCGTAGGCACCGATCGACGGCACCACGCCAAGGAACAGGATCGCCCCCACGACACGGGGCGTCAGCAGAAGGGCGGTGCCCCGCCCGCCAGCATGGCGAAGCAGCTCCACCGCCGCCGCCGGCATCAGCATCAGCGCACCGCCGGCGGCCAGTGCCGCCAGTCCCACCAGCGGCGGCAGCGCCACCGGCCGGTGGCGGGCCAGGAGCGTGTAGCCGACCCAGGCCAGCATGGCGGCGAAGGCCAGCGCATCTCCGCGGTTGAGCCGCAGCGCCAGCAGCATGCGCGGATCGCCATGCGAGATCACCGTGGCGACGCCGGCCGCGGCCAGCGCCACGCCGAGCGCCGCGGGCAGGCCAAGGCGGACGCGGAACAACAGCCGCTCGGCCACCAGCACGAAGGCCGGCGCCGCACAGATCAGCAGCGCGATGTTGCCGGCGCCGGTGTGCCCCGCCGCCGCGTAGAGCGGCGCCACCGCCAGCACTGCCCCGGTCAGCACCAGCATGGCGAACGCCGGCGACAGGATGCGATCGAGGTGGGCGCGGAGGCCGCGCCATGCGAACGGCAGCAGCAGCAGGGCCGCGATGCTCCAGCGCAGGCAGGCCAGCGTCACCGGCGGCACGTCGCCGCTGATCGTCCGCGCCACCAGCATGTTGCCGGCGAACAGCAGCGGCGTCACCCCGAACAGCAGCGCGTCGAGGTTCAGGCGGCGTCCGGTGGCGGCGGTACCGATCATGCGGCGTCTCCTGCGCAGGACCGGGACCATGCACCGGACCCGCCGGATTTTTCTTCCAAACTTTCCTGCCAGAAACCGATCTCGCAGAATACCCGACTGTCAAAGACCGATATGATGGCAGGATCATCTACCTTGGAAGGTCGTCATGTCCGATCCCGTCCTGGACGCCGCCGACCGGCGCATCCTGAGCGCGTTGCGCGCCGATGGCCGGCTCAGCAACGCACGACTGGCCGACCTGGTCGGGCTATCGCCGACGCCGACCTGGAACCGGGTGCGCCGGTTGGAGGAGCAGGGGGTTATCGCCGGCTATACGGCACGGATCGACCAGAAGGCGCTCGGCCTGCCCGACACCGTGTTCATCGAGATCACGCTGGACCGCCACGATGCGGGGCTGGTGCACGAGATGGGCGAGCGGCTGGCGCGGATGCGGGAGGTGCTGGAGGTGTTCATGGTCAGCGGCGATTACGATTACCTGGCCCGCGTCGCCGTGGACGGCACCGCCGGCTACGAGGTGTTCCTGCGGGAGCGTCTCTACAGCCTGCCGGGCGTGCGGAGCTGCCGGTCGGTGTTCACCCTGCGCACGCTGAAGCGGGACGGATCGCCAGATCCGTCATAAGGCCATGGCTCCCACCTCAAAAGATTGGGTTCCAAGGGCCGTGGCCCTTGGCGGGGCCGGGCCCTGGCCTTGCCTTCCCCCCTCTTTTTCGCTAGGCCCTGCCGCGTCGCGCAGGCACCCCCGGTACCGGCGCGTCCGGTGTTCAGGAGCGGTGCGGTGACCAATTTCACGACGATCGAGGCGTCGGTGCGCGCGAAGGCCGGCAAGGGAGCCGCGCGTGCGACCCGTCGGGACGGGATGGTGCCGGGCGTGATCTACGGCGCCAAGCAAGAGTCGAGCCTGATCGCGTTGGATCCCCGCGTGGTGATGCGCGAGCTGGTCAAGACCGGCTGGCGCTCGCGGCTGTACGAGGTGAACGCCGGCGACGCCCCGGTGCGTGCGCTGATGCGCGAGGTGCAGCTGCATCCCGTGACCGACCGGCCGATCCACATCGACTTCCAGCGCCTGGCGCCGGGCGAGAAGATCCGGGTGGCGGTGCCCGTGGTGTTCAGCGGTGAGGACAGCTCGGCCGGCATCAAGCGTGGCGGCGTGCTCAACATCGTGCGGCACAGCATCGAGGTGGCGGTCGATCCCGACCACATCCCGGCCGGCTTCACCGTCGACCTGTCCTCGCTCGACATCAACGACAACGTGCGCTGGTCCGACATCGCGGCGTCGGGGATCG
>CAXUBN010000160.1:0-5825 GCA_964249255.1 uncultured Acetobacteraceae bacterium
CCTTCCGCCACCCGCCCCGCCGGCGCCGCGTTCAGCTACTCGCCGATGTTCCCGCTCGGGCAGGACGACACGCCGTGGCGCCGGCTCGACATCGCCGGGGTGTCCACCACCACCTGCGACGGCCGCACGATCCTGACCGTGGCGCCGGAGGCGTTGTCCGAGCTGGCGGCGCAGGCGTTTCACGACGTGGCGCACCTGCTGCGCCCCGGCCACCTGGCCCAGCTCGGCCGCATCCTGGACGATCCGGAGGCGTCCGCGAACGACCGCTTCGTGGCGCTGGACCTGCTCAAGAACGCGTCCATCGCCGCCGGCGGCGTGCTGCCGATGTGCCAGGATACCGGCACCGCCATCGTGTTCGGCAAGAAGGGCCAGAGGGTCTGGGTCGGCGGCAACGAGGAGGAAGCGCTGTCCTACGGGGTGCACCGCACCTACACCGAGACCAACCTGCGCTACTCGCAGATGGCGCCGCTCACCACCTTCGACGAGGTCAACACCGGCAACAACCTGCCGGTGCAGTTCGACATCTCGGCCGCCCCCGGCGACGAGCACGCGGACGAGTTCCACCTGATGTTCATCGCCAAGGGCGGCGGCTCGGCCAACAAGACCTTCCTGTTCCAGGAAACCCGCGCCCTGCTGTCCAGCCGCGAGACCCTGCTGGAATGGCTCGGCGTCAAGATCCGCACCCTGGGCACCTCGGCCTGCCCGCCCTACCACCTGGCGATCGCGATCGGCGGCACCTCGGCCGAGCTGGCGCTCAAGACGGTGAAGCTGGCCTCCACCCGCTACCTGGACGCCCTGCCGACCGAAGGGTCCCGCCTCGGCCACGCCTTCCGCGACGTCGAGCTGGAGGGGGACGTGCACCGGCTGACGCAGTCGCTGGGCATCGGCGCGCAGTTCGGCGGCAAGTACTTCTGCCACGACGTGCGGGTGGTACGGCTGCCGCGCCACGGCGCCTCGCTGCCGGTCGCCATCGGCGTGTCCTGCTCGGCCGACCGGCAGATCCGGGCCAAGATCACGCCCGAGGGCGTGTTCCTGGAGCAGCTGGAGGCCGACCCCGCCCGGTTCCTGCCCGAGGCCACCGACACGGCGCTGGGCGGTGACGTGGTGCAGGTCAACCTGAACCAGCCGATGTGGGAGATCCGCAAGCTGTTGTCCCGGTACCCGGTCAAGACGCGACTGGCGCTGACCGGCACGGTGGTGGTGGCGCGCGACATCGCGCACGCCAAGTTCAAGGAACGGCTGGACCGCGGCGAGGGCGTGCCGGACTACCTGCGCGACCATCCGGTGTACTACGCCGGTCCCGCCAAGACGCCGGAGGGTATGCCGACCGGCTCGTTCGGCCCCACCACGGCGGGGCGCATGGACGGCTACGTGGACGCGTTGCAGGCGGCCGGCGGCTCGTTCGTGATGCTGGCCAAGGGCAACCGGTCGCGCGCGGTGAAGGAGGCCTGCCACAAGCACGGCGGCTTCTACCTGGGTTCGGTCGGCGGTCCCGCGGCGCGGCTGGCGCAGGACTGCATCCGCCGGGTCGAGGTACTGGAATATCCAGAGCTCGGCATGGAGGCGGTGTGGCGGATCGAGGTGGAGGACTTCCCGGCCTTTATCGTGATCGACGACAAAGGCCACGACTTCTACGACGGCCTCACCTGAGAGGCTCGTTTGAGAATGCGTTGTGCCGGCGATCCGACGCGTCCCTCTGCGCTTCCGGTGCTCACGGCCAGAAGGCCGCTCCGCTCCGGTTCTCGCCGGACACGCCGGGCGTGCCGCTGGCGCGACACTCTCATCCGGCACACCCCATTCTCAGACGGGCCCTAATGCCATGCGCTTTACCGTCGATCGGCTCGACCACATCGTCATCACCTGCCGCGACGTGGAGAAGACCTCTTCCTGGTATCAGCGCGTGCTGGGCATGGAGCACGAGGAGTACGGCCGCAACCGGCGCTGCGCTCTGAAGTTCGGCGGCCAGAAGATCAACCTCCGCCCCTACGGCGCCGAGGGCTGGACCACCGCCGACGACGCCCTGCCCGGCAGCCAGGACCTGTGCTTCGTCACCGCGGTGGAAAGCGCCGACGTGGTCGAGCACCTGGCGAGCTGCGGCGTCGCCGTCACCGAGGGCCCGGTGTCGCGCCTGGGTGCGCTCGGTCCGACCACCTCCGTCTACTGCACCGACCCGGACGGCAACCTGATCGAGATCACCTCGTACCAGGGCTGATCCCGCATCGCGTGATCGAGAGGGTCAACGGATGTCCGTGGCGCCGCGGACCAGGCCTCCAGGATCCTCCCCGTCCGGGTCATGCCGGATGCGGCGCATCGCCAGCGTCACCAGGATCACGAAGGCGAGCAGGCCCACCATCAGGGCGACCGGCGAGGCCTCCGGTCCGAACGCCCCTCCGCTCCACAGGGGTGACGCGCCCGGCACGGGGCGGCTGACCAGCAGGGTGTCGCTGCGGACATGGCCGGACACGACCGCGCCGAACACCGGGCCCTGGGTGAAGTTCCAGCCCGCATGCAGGCCCACCGCCAGCCACAGCCGCCCGGTGAGGAGCAGACAGGCGCCCAGCGGCAGGCCTGCCTCCAGAACGATGAAAAGCGCTGTGGCGAGCGTCGCCTGCGGGGCGATGAGATGAGCCAGGCCGAACAGCAGGGCCGAAACGCCCAGCCCCGCGGCGGTCCCATACACGCGGGCCACGAGGCGCAGGACGACGGCGCGAAACAGCAGCTCCTCCTGGATGGCCGTCGCGAAGGTGTACAGGGCATGCGTGGGCCAGACGGGCACGTGGCCGGAATGGACCTGGTAGAGGCCCGCGACCAGCAGGATTCCGTAGATCAGCCCCATGAGGCCAGCACCCAGAGCGACCCCGGCGGCCAGCTGCAGCGGGGCAAGGGCCGAGCCCAGCTCGCGGGGTGCCCGCCGCTCGCCAAGGCGCACCAGGAGCGCGTAGCCGCCGATACCTGCCAGGGTCAGGCCCGCGATCACCCCTGGCAGCAAGGATGGGTCGCGGTGGAGGGGACCGTGAAGCAGCAGGAGCGACAACCCAGGCCCCTCCACGACGACGCTCAGGAGGAGGAGCCAGCCCAGCGCCCGCAACGGCAACCACCGGCCGCTGCGCAGCACGCCTTCAATTCCTAACTCGAGACGCCCGACGATGGTAAACCCGTCGGATGCGTTGCCTGCTCCAGTCATGACGGAAAAGGCTGAGCTCGTTCCCGACGGCGAGCAACCCCCGGACGAGCGCTTCCGCCGGACACGCGGCGGGTTCGATGGACCTGGAGGCTCATGCGGACGGCCTCCCCTCGATGCGGTGCCGATCCGGACCCTGCCGCACCACACGAGATCGAAACGAACGCGGGTGCTGCCGCGCCGATACCCGCCCGGCGATGCGGGACGTTGACGAATCCGGCCGCGCGGATTGTAGTGCGGTGGCCGTCGACCCCGCATGGTTGCCGGGCGCGGAATGAGATGCGCCCGGATCGGCACGGTTCCGGCAGACGAGCGGCGGACGGGGCGGCAGTCCCATCGGCCCGCCGTGGACGCGACCGGACCCCCGACTGCCCGGCGTCCCTGCCAAGCCCGGCCGGCGCCCCACCCCGAGGAAGGCCATCATGACCGAACGCAACGCACGGCATTGGATCAACGGCGAGTGGGTCGGCACGCCGAACAAGGACAGCATCAACCCCGCGACCGGCGAGGTGTTCGGCACCTATGCCGACGGGTCGGCGGAGACCGCGCAGCTCGCGATCGACGCGGCGCTGGCCGCGTTCCGGACCGAGGGCTGGGCCGGCGACGGCTACCTGCGTGCCACCGCGCTGAGCCACCTGGCCGACGCCTACGCGGCGCGCGTCCCCGAGCTGGTCGACAACCTGTGCGTCGAGAACGGCAAGACCCGGCCCGAGGCGAGCTTCGAGTGCCACTTCATCCTGCGCGCGCTGCGCTTCGCGATCGGGCTGGCGATGCACAACTTCGGCCGCGTGATGGACGCCAAGCCCGGCACCCAGTCGATCTCGCTGCGCCAGCCGGTCGGCGTGGCCGGCCTGATCATCCCCTGGAACAGCCCGGCCTACCTGTCGATCCGGGCGATCGCCCCGGCGCTGGCCGCCGGCTGCACGATGGTGGTGAAGCTGCCGGGCCAGGCCGCGCACACCGGGCAGCTGATGGGCGAGATCTTCGCAAGCGTCCCCGAGCTGCCGCGCGGCGTGGTCAACATCTTCACCGAGACCGGCGCCGACGGCGCCCGCCTGCTGGTGGACAGCCCGCACGTGCCGGTGATCAGCTTCACCGGCAGCACCGCCACCGGCCGCGCCATCGCGCAGGCGGCGGCCAAGACGCTGAAGCGGGTCGGCCTCGAGCTCGGGGGCAAGACGCCGCACCTGATCTTCGACGACGCCGACCTGAACGTCGTGCTGCCGACGATCGAGAAGTCCTCCACCGTGTTCGCCGGCCAGTTCTGCATGACCGGCAGCCGCATCCTGGTGCAGCGCGGCATCGCCGACCGCGTCAAGGCCGGGCTGGTGGAGCGGCTGGAGAAGGTGCGTCCGGGCCCGGCCTCCGACCCCAGCAGCGACATGGGCCCGCTGATCGACGTCTCGCAGGTGAGCCGGGTCAACACCATGGTCGAGCAGGCGATCGACGCCGGCGCGGTGCCGCTGCTGCGCGGCGGACCGACCACGATCAACCGCCTGGCCGGCGGCGCCTTCTACCACCCGACCCTGCTCGAGGTGACCGACCCGAACATGGAGATCGTGCAGAAGGAGGTGTTCGGCCCGGTGCAGACGCTGCAGGTGTTCGACACCGAGGACGAGGCGGTCGAGCTCGCCAACAACAGCGAGTACGGGCTCACCGCCTCCATCTGGAGCCGGGACATGGACCGGCCGCTGCGGCTGTCGCGGCGCCTGGAGGCCGGCCTGATCTCGATCAACAGCTGGGCCAACCTGGCGGTCGAGTTCGAGGAGGGCGGCTACAAGGCCAGCGGCCTCGGCCGGCTGGGCGGCCTCGCCTCGATCGAGGACTTCGTCGAGTACAAGCAGATCAGCCATACCTTCGCCGGCGGCCACCACTAGAACCGCCCCGCTCCGGGGGCCAGCCGCCCCCGGACCGGATTCCCTCGACCACGGTCTTCCACAGTGCCCCGGCGCACCCGGCGGCATCTCGCCGGAGCGGCAGTGCCCGACGCCATACGCCCCCGTCCGGACGGCCCGCGGGGTGCCGCTTCCGCCCCGCTCCGGTCGAGCCCGTCCACCCTCCGTCGCGCCGTGGCCTGATCGTGCCGGACATGACGCCGGTCCTGGCGGGCGGGGGGCAGGCATCGAAACGCGAGCTGCGGCTGGTGCTGACCGGCCTGATGCTGGCGCTGACGCTCGCCTCGCTCGACCAGAACATCGTGGCGACCGCCCTGCCCCGCATCACCGGCGAACTGGGCGGCCTGCGCCACCTGTCCTGGGTGGTCACCGGCTTCATGGTGGCCAGCACGGTGTCGGCGCCACTGTATGGCCGGCTGAGCGACCTGTACGGCCGCAAGCCGGCCTTCACCGTCTCGATCGGCGTGTTCCTGCTCGGCTCCGCGCTGTGCGGCCTGTCGCGCGGCATGGACGCGCTGATCGTGTTCCGCACGGTGCAGGGGCTGGGCGCCGGCGGGCTGATCGTGCTGGCGCAGACGGTGATCGGCGACCTGGTGTCGCCGCGCGAGCGCGGCCGCTACCAGGGGCTGTTCGCCGGCGTGTTCGCCGCCTGCTCGGTGGCGGGCCCGCTGATCGGCGGCCTCATCACCCAGTACCTCTCCTGGCGCTGGATCTTCTACGTCAACATCCCGGTGGGGGGCGCGGCGCTG
>CAXUBN010000161.1:0-5816 GCA_964249255.1 uncultured Acetobacteraceae bacterium
GTGCTGGATCCGCCGCCCGCCGGCGCCGGCGCGCAGATCCGCGAGCTGGCCGGTGCCGACGTCGCCACCATCGCCTATGTGAGCTGCAATCCCGCCACGCTCGGCGCCGATGCCGCCCACCTTGCCCGCGCCGGCTTCCGCCTCCATGCCCTGACCGTGATCGACCAGTTCCTGTGGTCGGCCCGGGTCGAGAGCGTGAGCGTGTTCAGGAGAACGACCGCACCCCGACGCGGGCCGATGCCGCGACCAGCGAGACCGGCACCACCGCCCCGCCGATCCGCCCCCTAGACGTGGAAGCTTTCGCCGCAGCCGCAGCGGCCCTTCTCGTTCGGGTTGACGAACACGAAGCCGGCGGAGAGCTGCTGCACCTGGTAGTCCATGGTGGTGCCGATCAGGAACAGCGAGGCCTTGCGGTCGATCAGCACGGTCAGCCCGCGGTCCGTCACCGTCTCGTCGCCGGGCCCGGGCGCCTGCACCCAGTCCATGACGTAGGACAGGCCGGAGCAGCCCTTGGTGCCGACGCTGATGCGCAGCGTTTGCCCGGCGTGCGCGGTCGCATACAGCTGGCCGAGCCGCGCGGCCGCCGCCTCCGACAGCGCCATCAGCGGCGGCAGCGTCCGGCGCTTCGGCGGGGTGGTCTCGAACTGCGTTGCGCTCATCGTTACCAGCTCCCCTCAGAACATATTCAGGGCGAGGCGTGCGTCCTCGCTCATGCGGCTCTGGTCCCATGGCGGGTCCCATACCGTATCGACGGCGCAGCCGGTGACGCCGCGCACGCCGAGCACCGCGTCGCGCACCTGCACCGGCAGCTCCTGCGCGCTCGGGCAGCCGGGTGCCGTCAGCGTCATCTCGATCCGGACCTGCCCATCGTCATGCAGGTCGATCGCGTAGATCAGCCCCAGCTCGTAGATGTTGACCGGAATCTCCGGATCGTAGACCGAGGCGATCGCGCCGATCACGTCGTTCTCGTCCAGCGCCGGCATCGTCTCGCCGTCCGGCGTCCAGGCCGAGATGCCCGTCGCCGCCGCCTTGGGCGTCCCGAAGTTGGGCGCCGGCCGTGCCTGCGGCATGCCGGCCTCCTCGGCCTGGTCTGGCATCGTCATCACGCAACCCTTCCCGCATCCTGCGACGACTCGAACGCGGCCAGCAGTGCCGACCAGGGCAGCATCGCGCACTTCCGCCGCGTCCTGTACCCGTGCAGGTCGGCGAATGCGAGCAACGGACCCAGCCTGTCCCGCGCCGCCGGCGCCAACGCATCCTGGCCCTGCGTCAGCAACTCCTCGAAGCGGCCGCGCAGCTCGGCCGCCTCGGCGGCGGTACGGCCCTGCACGGCGTCGGCCATCAGGTCCGCCGCCGCGGCGCAGATCGCGCAGCCGCGCGTGTGGTGCCTGACCTCGACGGCATCGCCGTGTCCGCCCAACCGGATGCCGACCCGCACGGCGTCGCCGCACAGCGGGTTGGTGCCGTCGGCGATCCCGTCCGCCGCGTCCAGCACACCGCCATGCAGCGGCCGACGCGCGCGCTCGATCACCAGGTCGCGGTAGAGCGCCTCCATCGCCCCGGAGGCCGGCGCCATGACGTCCCCGTCAGCCAAGGAAGCGCCCGATCCGCCGGAGCGTGTCGGCCAGCAGGTCGATCTCCGCCGCGGTCGTGTAGAGCCCGAAGCTCGCCCGCGCCGTGCTGGTGACGCCGAAGCGGCGCATCAGCGGCTCGGCGCAGTGCGTGCCGGCCCGGACCGCGATGCCGTTCTGGTCCAGCAGCGTCGCCAGGTCGTGCGCGTGGCCACCCCTCATGGTGAACGACACCACCCCGCCCCGCTCCCGCGGGGGCCCCCCCCCCCGGGGGCCCGGGCCCGCCGGCCCGGGGGCCCCCCCCAGGGCGCGGGGCCCCCAGCACGGTGAGGCCGGGCACGTCGGCCAGTTGCGCCAGCGCATGCTCGGTGAGCGCCGCATCGTGCCGCTGCAACCGGTCCATCCCGATCGCCTGCACGTAGTCGATCGCCGCCCCCAGCCCGATCGCCTCGATGATCGGCGGCGTGCCGGCCTCGAACTTGTGCGGCACCTCGGACCAGGTGGAGCGCTCGAAGCTCACCGACGCGATCATGTCGCCGCCGCCCAGGAACGGCGGCATCTCCTCCAGCAGCGCCCGCCTGGCCCACAGCACGCCGATCCCGGTGGGACCGTACAGCTTGTGCCCGGTGAACACGTAGAAGTCGGCGCCCAGCGCCTGCACGTCCACCGGACCGTGCACCACCGCCTGCGACCCGTCCAGCAGCACCCGGGCCCCAGCGGCGTGCGCCAGCGCCGCGATCCGCGCGGCCGGCGTCACCGTGCCCAGCACGTTGGACATGTGCGTCACCGCCACCAGCCCGACCCGCCCGTCCGCCAGCAGCGCCTCGAACGCCGCCATGTCGAGCTCGCCGGTGTCCGTCACCGGCGCCACCCGCAGCTCGATGCCGGCGCGGTCGCGCAGCATCTGCCACGGCACGATGTTGGCATGGTGCTCCAGCTCCGACAGCAGCACCGCCTGTCCCGGCCGCAGCAGCGCGCCGTAGCTGTTGGCGACGAGGTTGATCGCCGCGGTCGAGCTGCCGGTGAACACGACCTCCTCGCGCGACGCGGCGTTCAGCAGCGCCGCCACCTTGTCCCGCACGCCCTCGTAGACGTCGGTGGTGCGCTCGCTCATCCAGTGCAGCCCGCGATGCACGTTGGCGTACTGGTGGCGCATGGTGTGCACCATGGCCTCGATCACCGCCTCCGGCTTCTGCGCCGAGGCGGCACTGTCCAGGAACACCAGGGGCTTGCCGCGGACGGTCTCGCGCAGGATCGGGAAGTCGTCGCGCAGCGACGCGATGTCGCGACTGCCCGCCGGTTCCGTGCCCGTCGGGGCCGTGATCTGGTTGATGGCGTTCATGCCGCGCGTCCCTCCCACCAGCCGGCGATCGCCGTGTCCAGCGCCGCCCGCATGCCCTCGTCGTCCACCAGCGTCAGCGCGTCGTCGAGGAACGCGCGCACCAGGATCGCCCGTGCCTCCGCCGCCGGCACGCCACGGCTGCGCATGTAGAACATCTGCTCCTCGTCGAGCGCGCCGGCGGTGGCGCCGTGGCTGCACTTGACGTCGTCGGCGTAGATCTCGAGTTCCGGCTTGCAGTCGATCTCGGCCGCGTCCGACAGCAGCAGCGCCTGGTTCATCTGGTAGCCGTCGGTCTTCTGCGCCACCTGCGCCACCACGATCTTGCCCTGGAACACGCCGCGGGAGCGGCCGGTGAGCACGTTCTTGACCGTTTGCCGCGAGATGCAGTTCGGCGCGTCGTGCGCGATCACGCTGGTGAGGTCCGCGACCTGCGCGTCCGCCAGCAGCTGCGCGCCGTTCACGTGCACCGCCCCGTAAGGCCCGGCCAGCGTCGCGTGCACCTCGTGCCGCGCCAGGGCCGCGCCCAGCGCCAGGTTGAAGCCGTCATAGGCGCCGCGCTCGGCCACCGTCACGTGCACCAGCGACAGCGACGACGCGTCCGCCCCGTCCCGCTGCAGCCTGACGTGGCGCAGGTGCGCGCCGGTGCCGACGGCGGCATGGAGGACGCTGCCGTTCAGGTAGCTGCCCTCGCCCTCGGCCACCTCCAGCACCGCCAGCGACGCTTTCGCCTCCAGCGTGATCCGGTGCTGCAGGTGCGACGCCGTCCGCCGCCCGTCCGATCCGTCGCACAGCGTCACCAGCAGCAGCCGGCCGCCGTCCTGTCCCGCCGCCACGCGGATCCGCGTGCCGTCGGTCGCCAGCATCGTGTTCAGCGCCACCAGCGGGTGATGCGGCGGCTCCGCCGCGTCGGTGCCCATGAACGGATGGACGTCCAGATGTTCCGGCATGCGGCTCAGCGCCGGCGACAGCGCCCCGCCCACGAACACCAGCCGCGGCAGCGCCGCCGGACCGTCGATGTCGAGCCCACATACGGTCAGTAGCGCCGCCAGCCGGGTCGCGGCCCGCTCCGGAGCGGGCTCGGCGACGACGAAGCCCGCCTCCCACAGCCGGCGCAGGTCGGTGTAGCGCCACGCCTCGACCCGCCGCGTCGGCAGGCCGTGCCGCTCCAGCCAGTCCGCGGCGAGGTCGCGTGGCGCCGGATCGCCCGGCAGCGCGTGCCGGATCGCCCGGTACTGCTCGATCAGCAGGGTCGTGTTGGCGGCGGCCTCGGTCCGTGCCGGGGCGATCACGGGAGAGATGACGTTCACGCCGCCTCCGCCAGGAAGCCGGCATAGCCCTGCGCTTCCAGCTGATGCGCCAGCTCCGGTCCGCCGCTGCGCAGGATGCGCCCGCGCGCCATCACGTGCACCCGGTCGGGCACCAGGTAGTCCAGCAGCCGCTGGTGGTGCGTGATGACCAGCGCCGAGAAGGCGGGGGACCGCAGCGCGTTCACGCCCTCGGCCACGATGCGCAGGGCGTCGATGTCCAGCCCGCTGTCGGTCTCGTCCAGGATCGCGAACGAGGGCGCCAGCATCGCCATCTGCAGCACCTCGTTGCGCTTCTTCTCGCCGCCGGAGAAGCCGACGTTGACGTTGCGCTTGAGCAGGTCCTCCGGCATCGACAGCGCCCGGGCCTGCGCCCGCGCCGCCTTCAGGAACCCCATGGCATCGAGCTCGGGCTCGCCGCGCGCGCGTCGCACCGCGTTCACCGCCGTGCGCAGGAAGTTGGCGTTGTTCACCCCCGGCAGCTCCACCGGCGCCTGGAACGCCAGGAACACGCCGGCGGCGGCGCGCTGGTCGGGCTCCATCGCCAGCAGGTCCTGGTCCTTGAACGATACCGAGCCCGCCGTGACCGCGTAGTCCTCGCGCCCAGCCAGCACATAGGACAGGGTGGACTTGCCGGACCCGTTCGGCCCCATGATCGCGTGCACCTCGCCCGCCGGCACGTCGAGGTCGAGCCCGTTCAGGATCGGCTTGGGCGTGCCGTTATCGTCGATGGAGGCGTGGAGACCGCTGATGCTGAGGAAGCCGCTCATCCGACGCTGCCCTCCAGGCTCACCTGCAGCAGCTTCTGCGCTTCCACCGCGAACTCCATCGGCAGCTCCTTCAGCACGTCCTTGCAGAAGCCGTTGACGATCAGCCCCACCGCATCCTCCTCCGACAGGCCGCGGCTGCGGCAGTAGAACAGCTGGTCCTCGGAGATCTTGGAGGTGGTGGCCTCGTGCTCGACCTTGGCCGACATGTTGCGGTTCTCGATGTAGGGCACCGTGTGCGCCCCGCAGCGGTCGCCGATCAGCAGGCTGTCGCACTGCGTGTGGTTGCGGGCTCCCGACGCCTTGGGCATCACCCGCACCAGCCCGCGATAGGTGCTGTCAGAGCGCCCGGCGCTGATGGTCTTGGCGACGATGGTGGAGCGCGTGTTCTTGCCGATGTGGATCATCTTGGTGCCGGTGTCGGCCTGCTGCCGGTTGTTGGTCACCGCCACCGAGTAGAACTCGCCGACCGACCCCTCGCCCTGCAGGATGCAAGACGGATACTTCCAGGTGATCGCCGACCCGGTCTCGACCTGGGTCCAGCTGATCTTGGCCCGGGCACCGCGGCAGGCGCCACGCTTGGTGACGAAGTTGTAGATCCCGCCCACGCCCTCGGCGTTGCCCGGATACCAGTTCTGCACGGTGGAGTACTTGATGGTGGCGTCTTCCATCGCGACCAGCTCGACCACGGCGGCGTGGAGCTGGTTCTCGTCGCGCATCGGCGCCGTGCAGCCCTCAAGGTAGGACACCGACGCGCCGTCCTCGG
Organism: uncultured Acetobacteraceae bacterium; assembly: GCA_964249255.1. Taxonomy (GTDB): domain Bacteria; phylum Pseudomonadota; class Alphaproteobacteria; order Acetobacterales; family Acetobacteraceae; genus Lichenicola. Next base: position 5,751 of record CAXUBN010000161.1, read on the forward strand.
CGATGATCAGCGTGCGCTCGAACTGCCCGGTGTTCTTGGCATTGATGCGGAAATAGGTGCTCAGCT
>CAXUBN010000162.1:0-5811 GCA_964249255.1 uncultured Acetobacteraceae bacterium
CGCAAGGCCGATGCGCCGCCGGCTCCCGCCGCCGCCTCGGGACCGGGGGCCAGGGCCTGCGCGGCGGAGCCGTTGGTCTGCGCCACCTGCCCCGTCATCAGCTGCATGCCGCCGGGATCGGTCGGCTTCACCCGGACCGGTCCGGGCGGTGGCGCGATCAAGGGGATACCGGCGGGGTGATGGCCGAGCAGGGACCATCCGCCCACCGTCGCCACCAGCAGCGCGCCGATGCCGCCCGCGATCAGCGCCAGCCGTCGCGTGCCCGCATCCATGCCCGACCGGCGGCTGCCGTCCTGGCCGGTTCCGTAGCGCGCCGCCGCCGCCCGCTCCTCGGCAACCAGGTCCCTGTCCGTCATGCTCGGGCCACCATGCTCAGCGCATCTCCTCGACCGGCTCGACCCCCAGCACGGCCAGGCCGGACCGGATCACCGTCGCGGTCGCGGCCACCAGCGCCAGCCGGGCCCGAGTCGCGCCCGGCGCGTCCGCCTGCAGGAATCGCAGGGTGGCATGGTCGCGGCCGTGGTTCCACAACATATGAAAGTCACCGGCCAGATCGTTGAGATAGAACGCGATCCGGTGCGGCTCCCGGGCCAGTGCCGCGCCCTCCAGCAGGCGCGGCCAGTGCCCCAGGCGACGCAGCAACGCCAGCTCGGCCTCCGCGCCCAGATCGTCCAGCGGTGCCGCGGCGAGGCCGGCGGCGGACAGGTCGCCCAGCCCCGGCATCTCGGCTGCGGCACGCAGCACCGAACGGCAGCGGGCGTGCGCGTACTGGACGTAGAACACCGGGTTGTCGCGGGTCTGCGCCACCGCCAGGTCGAGGTCGAACTCCATCTGCGCATCGGGCTTGCGGGTCAGCATGGTGAAGCGCACCGCGTCGCGCCCGACCTCGTCCAGCAGGTCGCGCAGGGTGACGAAGGTGCCGGCACGCTTCGACATCCGCATCGGCACGCCGTCCTTCACCACGTGCACGATCTGGCAGAGCACCGCCTCGAATGCGACGGGCCGGTTTGGGGCCCAATCTGGAGCATAGACCGGTGCGACCGCCTGCACCGCCGCCCGCATGCGCGCCACGTAGCCGCCATGGTCGGCGCCCAGCACGTCGATCACCACCGTAGCACCGCGCCGGATCTTGTCGGCGTGATAGCCGATGTCGTTGGCGAAGTAGGTGTTGCTCCCATCCGCCTTGCGCAGCGGCCGATCCACGTCGTCGCCGAACGCGGTGGAGCGGAACAGGGTTTGGGGCCGCGCCTCCCAGTCGGCGGCCTGCTTGCCCCGGGGCGGCTCCAGCACGCCCTGATACAGCAGGCCCGCCGCGTCGAGCCGGTCGATCGCCTCGTCGGCGGCGCCGGCGTCCAGGATCCCGCGTTCGGAGGTGAACACGTCGTGGCGGACGCCGAGCAGCGCCAGGTCGGTGCGGATCTCGTCCAGCAGGGCGCGCAGGGCGTGGTCACGCACGACGTCGAGCCACAGCGCCGGCGGCAGCGGCACCCGGTCGGGACCGGCGAGCGTCGCGCCGTGCGCGTCCCGCAGCGCCTCGGCCACCGGCAGCAGGTAGTCGCCGCGGTACTGCAGCGCACCGCCCGGGACCAGCGCCTCGAATGCCGCCTCGGTCATCGGCGTGCCGAGCAGCTGCAGGTAGCGCCAGTAGACCACCCAGGCCAGCGCCGCGACCTGCGCGCCGGCATCGTTGACGTAGTACTCCTTGACCACCGCGTAGCCGGCACGGTCGAGCAGGTTGGCCAGCGCGTCGCCCACCACCGCGCCGCGGCAATGGCCGACATGCATCGGCCCGGTCGGGTTGGCCGACACGTACTCGACGTTGACGACCGTGCCGGCGCCGACCGCGCTGTCGCCGTAGCCCTCGCCGGCGGCGAGGATGGCCGGCAGCACGCCGCGCAGCGTGGCCGGCGACAGGGTGAGGTTGACGAAGCCGGGACCGGCCGGAACCGCGCCCTCGATCCCCTCCAGGGACGCCAGCGCGGTTGCCAGCTCGGCCGCCAGCTCGGCCGGACGGCGGCGGGCCGGCTTGGCCGCCAGCAGCGCCGCGTTGGTCGCCATGTCGCCGTGCGCCGCCTCGCGGGTCGGGGTCACCTCGACGCGGGCGGCGACCTCCGGGGGCAGCTCCGGCACGATCCGCGCCAGCGCCTCGACGACCCGGGTCCGGTAGAACGCGAACAGGTTGGCGGACATCGTGACCCCGTGCTGGAGGGCCGGCAGGCGGCGAGGCCGGCGGGCGGTATGGTTGTCGGGCGTTGTGCTCGTCGGGGCGGATCAGCCAGCCGGCGCCCGACGCGTCAACCGGCGGCGCTTCAAGAACCGCCGGCGCCGCGCTATCTGTAGCGCATGGACAACCAAGTCGCCGACCCCGTCTCGTTCTCCGTGTCCGAGCGTGCCGCCGCGCGGATCGCCGCCATCGTGTCGAGCCAGCCCGGCAGCACCGGGCCGGATGCCCAGCTGCTGCGGGTCGCGGTGCGGGCGGGCGGATGCAGCGGGTTCCAGTACAGCTTCAAGCTGGAGCCGGCGGCCGAGCCGGACGACCACCTCATCGCCGCCGGCGCCGCCCGGGTGATCGTCGATCCGGTCAGCCTGGAGCTGCTGGGCGGCGGCCAGCTCGACTACAGCGACGCGCTGATGGGCGCGCACTTCACCGTGCGCAATCCCAACGCCACCTCGTCCTGCGGCTGCGGAACCAGCTTCTCGGTCGACTGAGCCGCCGGCCGGTGAAGCTCGCCACCTGGAACGTCAACTCGGTCCGCCAGCGGCAGACTCACATCGAGCGCTGGCTCGGCGCCAACGACTGCGACCTGCTGCTGCTCCAAGAGCTGAAGTGCGAGGATAGGTCGTTCCCGGCAGACGCGTTCGCGGCACTCGGCTACGAGAGCGTGGTGGTGGGGCAGAAGGCCTATAACGGCGTCGCGATCCTGTCGCGGCTGCCGTTCACGGTGACGGCGCGCCACCTGCCGGACCTCGCCCTGCCGGAGGGCGGCACGCACCAGGCGCGCTTCGTCGAGATTCGCGCGGCCGGAATGACAATCGGCAACCTGTACCTGCCCAACGGCAACTCGGGCGGCGCCGACGGCTATGCGGCCAAGCTGGCGTGGATGGACGCGCTGCTCCTGCACGCGCGGCGGATGCTGGCGGACGAGACGGACTTCCTGCTGGCCGGCGACTACAACGTGTGCCCGGCGGACGAGGACCTGGCATCCGGCATCCTGGGAGCCGACGACGCGCTGGTGCGGCCGGAGACCCGCGCCCGCTACCGCGCCCTGCTGCATGCCGGCCTGACCGACGCGCTCCGTGCGGTGACGCCGCGCGGCCCCGTCTACACCTTCTGGGACTATCAGAACGGTTGCTGGCCGCGCGACAAGGGTTTGCGCATCGACCACGCGCTGCTGTCGCCGCGGGTGGCGGAGCGGCTGCTAAGCGCTGTCCCGGACCGCGCCGTTCGCGACGAGCCGCAGCCATCGGACCACGTACCGCTGGTCGTGACGCTGCGATAGCCACCGAGAGGCAGGGAATGATCCCAAACCCGATCCCCGCGCGCCACGCCGAAAAGGTTAATGAGCGGTAAGTGAATGGTTAACGGGTTAATGGTCTCCAAAACGAGCTGATCCTCGTGGGCCGTCGCTGACGGGCGCCCGAGCCATCCCTGCTAGCCTAACAGGGTCGCCAGGCTGACGATGTGGTGAAAACGCTCAGCGCGGGTCGTCCACCGCCGCCGGGGTCAGGTCGGCCGGACCAAGCGGACCCTCGAAGCCATGATAAACGGGGCGGGCGAAACGAGCCGCCCAGGCCAGCACCGCCCGCTGGCGACCGGCACCATCCGGCAACGCCACCTCCACGTTCATCCAGCCGGTCTCGTCGGTGCGGACATACTCGATCGCCAGCGTCTGCGCCGGCACGGCCACGTGCAGCGTGTCCAGGCGGGACAGGGCAAGGCCCAGCAGGGCCTCGGGGCCCCTGGTGTCCGCGCGCGCCCGGGCGCCGTCGATCGGCCTTGCCACCCAGCATTCGTGCGCGAGCGGACTCTGGTCAGGCCGCGTGGGGGTGATCTGTCCGGGATCGCGCCCGATCGTCATGCACGGCGACGGCAGGCCCACCGGCCCGACCGCCTGGGTCAGCGGGCCCGGCGCGGTGGCCAGCACGAGGCCGGTCAGGGTCGGGGCGGCATGCGCGGCCGGGTCGGTGGTGCGGACGAGGATCTCGGCCTGCGGCACCTCCGCCCCGTTGCCCTTGATCAGCATGAGCTCGCGCCAGGTGCCGGACGGGAGGGGCAGCGACCGGCCGGCGAAACGGATGCTGCCGTGCAGCGGCGGCGGCTCGAGCGGCGCCTGGAGCGCGTCGCCGTGCCCGGAGGGGACCGGGGTGTCGGCGGTGCGGTAGCGGGCATCGTGGCCGCCGGCCGCCCTCATGCCCGGCCAGCGCACCGGCGGCAGGGCCGGCGGGAACATGGCGGCAAGCCCGGTGCAGGCGACCGCCGACACGAGGCAGAACCGCCAGGCCGGCGCGCGGCGCCACAGCCGGGCCAGCACCGACATGCGGACGCTACCGGGGTGTGGCGGCGAGGGGGGTGGGCGCCTCGTCCGCGTGCAGCGCCAGGTCGGCGATGCGGGTGACGATGCCGGCGTCGCTCTTCTCCAGCCGGACGCGGTGCGCGCCCTGCTGGCGGGCCTCGATCAGGCCGTCGCTGACCATCTCCTCGATCGAGCGTACCAGGTCGCGGGCGCTGGCCCCCTGCCCCAGCCGGTCCTGCCGCTGCATCACCTCGAACAACAGCGCCGGGTCGATGCCGCCGCTGGCAATCTCCAGGCCATACCCGGCGATCATCGCCTCGATCTCCAGCGCCGCGACCCGGGCCACGTCCAGGCCGCCCAGCTGACGGAACACGAAGATGCGGTCGAGGCGGTTCAGCACCTCGGGCGCGAAGCCGGACAGCCGCAGCGCCTCGACCGAGGCGGCGCGCAACGTATCGGGATCGTCGGCATGACGCTCGGCGATCTCGGCCAGCACCTCGGTGGCGACGTTGGAGGTGAGCACGAAGATCGCCCTGGTGGTCGATACCTGAGCGCCGTTCGAGGCCTCGGTGACATGGCCATCGTTCCAGGCGCTCAGGAACTTCTTGAAGACCTCGGGATGCGCCTTCTCGATCTCGTCGAGCAGAACGACCGCATCCTGCGTTTCCCGCAGGCCGCCGGTGAGCTTGCCGTAGGTGTCGGAGCCGACATAGCCCTTGGGCGTGCCGAACAGCATGTCCGCGGCGTGCAGGTTACTCATCTGCGTCATGTCGAACTGCAGCAGCTTGCGACCGAGCGCCGCCGCCAACCGCTTGGCGAGGTAGGTCTTGCCGGTTCCGGGGGGACCTGCCAGCAGGAAGACGCCGACCGGCTTGCCGCGTACGTGCAGCGCCAGCCGGCGGCGCAGCTGCTGGGCGATGTCCTCGCAGACCGCGTCCTGGCCGATCACCTCGCCGCGCAGCTGCGCGGACAGGGCGACGGCGTCGATGACGATCGCCTTGTCCTGCCGCGACAGCATGTCCTCGAGGGCGGCGCGATTCGTGAGCCGGGCCAGAACATCCATCATCCATCCCCGTTTCCTGCGACGTGCCCGAGCGTCGAGGTAGGCGGGCCGGCCGGCCCGTTTCGCCCGCAGCTCGGCCCGCGTCGCCGTCCACTCATAGCCGATCCCGCCAGCCACCAGCGACCAGCAAAGTACCCCGAGGCTGACGTAGAGCGGTCCCAGCCGCGTCAGCCACGACAGCACGACCTCCAGGATATGGGTCGGCGACAGGTGCAGCTGCAGCAGGATCTGCAC